>NZ_JACJSA010000020.1 GCF_014697545.1 Oscillatoria sp. FACHB-1407
ATTCGTGACTGGAAACCTGCTCTCAATCGCTTCGCGATTGAATTCGGCGATCGCTTTCCAACTTGAGTTTTTACCCTTGACACAATCTATTTGACATACCCCTTGTATTTACACTCACCCTAATCGAGATGCGTAATTCAATAGAAAGTAAGGATCCCCCTGGCTAACGCCACCCTCCTGTAAGGAGATAGGGGGGATCGATACTCAGAACCCAAACTATTTGGAACTAGCTCTCAACCGCTTGCTGATCCACGTAACAGTTGCGATCGCCATCAAACCAATACCCATTGATGGTTCAGGCACAGGTTCAGGGCGACCATATGGATCACGGAGTAGAACTTCTAACCCGGCTCCAGTAGGGCCACCACTGTTTTCAGGCAACCCTAACGTTTCAGTCGTAAACGTCTTGAAGAAGTTTTTGATGAAATCAATGGTCGCTTGATCAGTAATCGGTTGACTGTTACTGTTAGTGTTGCTAACAGATAATGCTGTACCTGAGGAACTGTTAGCCGCGAGTGAAGAACCACCAAAATCAACTAACGCCCCTGTGGATGCATCCAGTTTTGCAGACCAAGTGTCTACAGCCCCAGTATTAACACCCCCTAAGGATCCTTGAGTGATGCCTGTAACATATACATCATCACCGTTTGCAGTCACAGCATAAGCTTGGTCAAAGGCAGATGTTCCAAACTGTTGGAGCCAAATTTGGTTGCCATCAATATCATACTTAGCTACCCAGGGGTCAAAGGAACCAGCATTTCCTCCAACAAAACCACCTGTGGTATATCCAGTTAAAAAGATGTTGTCACTGTCATCAATGAACAGATCAAACCCTTCATCATCACCACTCGTTCCAAACTGTCGAACCCAAATCTGATTGCCTAAACTGTCGTATTTAGTTAAAAAGACATCATAGGAACCAGCGTTTCCTTCTTCTACTAGTGAACCAAGTGTCCATCCGGTTGTGTAAACATTTCCTTGGCTGTCAGTATCGACACCCCAACCCCATTCATAATCTGAGGTGCCAAACTGCCGAATCCACTCCAACTCGCCATTATTGTCAAACTTACTGATGTAAGTGTCGTAAGCTCCAGCGTTGGGACCAGCCAAATCACCAAGCGTCCACCCAGTTGTATAAACGCTGCCATCGTTGCTGACGGTAACGTCATACGATTCATCAAACGCGTCGTCTACACTCCCCGTTTCTGTAAAGAATACTTGATTGCCATCGGTGTCAAACTTAGCTACCCAGAAATCGTCTGTTGCGATGTCTGTTTCTGAGGGTTTAACATCAATGCCAGTTAAATAGGCATTACCTTCAGCGTCAACATCAATGCCAAAGGTTTGGAAGATGGAATTTTGCCCAAACTGTTGAATCCAGAGTTGGTTTCCTTCGCTGTCATATTTAGCGACAAATGCCTCAGAGTCAATCGCTTGCTTGTCTCTTGCCAAATCTCCGCCAGTAATTCCGGCAACATAGAAGTTACCTTCAGCATCAGTTTCGATACCAGAGATGGTTTCAAACTGAGAGGTGCCAAATTGCTGTGTCCAGATCAGGTTTCCATCGCTGTCATATTTGCTGATTACAGCATCGCGAGAGTTATTCGCATCATCATCGTCTGTTCCGCCTGCAATATAGACATTGCCATTAGAATCTGTTGCTGTCGTAGCAGCGATGTCAAAGTTTGAGGTTCCTTGTTGCTGCGCTTGTGGTACTCCGGGTCCTGGAGGTGGAGTTGTGCCTTGGAATGCAAAATAGCTTTCATTCAAGCTCAAATTTGTGTTTCCAAGCAGAAAACTGACGACATCTGCACCCGCTTGAGTTTGCTGAAGAATGGCTGATCCAATCCCCAAATCCAGAATTTGATAGTTGTTTGCAGAACCATAAAGCTCGATAGAATCGAGTTGTGGGTTGAAGTCAGCAATAAAGCCAAAGTCATTCAAGCCAAAGTTAGTTGAGGTACCGTTATTGTAGTAACCCCGTGTGAAGTCTCCCAGGACAAAGGTGTCATTCCATTGACGGAAAAGAGGATCGTCGATCGCTACGTCACCAATAAAAAGATCAATTTGGGGTTCTCCCGAAGTGGTTTGACTGGGCTGAAATCCTCGTAGAGTGTCGTTTCCAGTACGCCCCCAAATGATTTGTCCCGAATAAAAGCCTGCAGCGAAATCACTGTTAGGCGTGTATACTTGAAGCAAAGGTTGGTCTTCCACTTTGTTGCTCTCCAGTAATTAAGTTGGCAATAAGGATTGCTCCAAGTCGCCTTGGAGTACGATCGATTTGATTTCAATGCACACGAAGCTGTCAGAACTAATGGAAGTTCTACAACAGCATTGCAAGCACACTGTCCAGTTCATGTTGAACCGTGAGTTTTATCGCACGTATCACTGTAGGAGCACAGAAGGTGTTCCTCAATTTGGGGTCAAGACTGATTTAGGTCTCCATCGCTTGCGATGTGACGTCTGTGCGTAGCTATAAATGCAGCGTATATGCTTTAGAAACGCCACTAAGCACTAGGTGAATCATTCGAAACACATCCACTCTCATCCCAAGGTGCGCATTATCACAAGAGCATTTTGTGCTCTCTTTAGCTACGCTATTTGAGTGTTGTGCAGATGCTTATCCGTAGATGCTTATTTGATTAAACAGAGCAAGATTGAGTGCAGTTATTTAGAAATACCACGAAAGTAGCCTGGTTAAACATCCACTATCATCTCAGGAAGCCTGATAGGAACGCATTGTATTCCCTCTAGCCCCGCTATTTAAGTGCTGTGTAGATGTTTGTCTTACTGAATAGAGCAATCCTATTCAATGAAGTTACTCAAGTTAATAACTTAGCTACCTCCGAAAATCCTTCGTTGCTTGCATCTTGGCATTCGGTAGGTACAACTGTCCACATTTACGGAAGCCTTTACAAAAAAAATACACTCAAAGTCAGCTGAAGATCGCACATTTGTAGAAGAAAATCAGCCTAATAGCTGAGGAAATATAAGCTTTTCAGACTCAATTCCGGAAACAAATTGTATTTCTTCTATAACTTTTTACTTTTGAAGGGTAAGTAAAGATACGTAGAAGAACCTGAGTCTAGGGAAGCAGCCTATAGAAATACTACTTGGACGTAGCTCCTAGATCAGGATGAAATGTAGAAATTAAATTTCTCGTCGGGGTGCTGCCTCCTCTATCTCCTCTTTAGATTGTGATCTAGGAAGGTGACTACAGCAGGTTTGCCAGGATGTTAGTCAAAAATTGTGCAGTAGCGATCGTACCAAAACCACACTCCCGTCGAGAGGGAAACACAAGCCTGGTTAGTCACTTCACTGCTTGACATATTACTGTCAGCCCAGAAGTATCCTGTTCCAGTCACATAGACCAATCCATAGGTCGGTTGTTCACCGTTTGACAAATCCTGTCGCATAAAGAGATACGTTTCACTGGGAATGTATGCTCTTGTCCAGTTGGCTTGACATGATGGTGAATACATCCTCTGAATAATGATTTCTTGAGGTTGCTCAGAATCTTGCCGACGATAAACGGATTTCCTGATCTCTTCATCAACGACAGCATCTTGATCACACCGAAATTCAACCGGATTTCTGTCAGTACAACTAGCACCCCTACATTGTGGATCGTCTGCTAGCGTTTCTTCTGCTGAGCTAAAACTTAAACCAATACTTAACGCTGCGAGCAGTCCAATTGAGCAAAATTGTGAGTACTTCATTGTCCTGTCCTAGTGGTTAATGATTGAGAATAGCAGTTATCCTTTGGTAGTTAGTTCACTTTCTATTTCAGTACACCCTGATCTTACAGACAACATTGTTGCTCACGACTATCAGACAAGTATCAAGCAGTATTGCTTCTTATAGACAAAGATTCATGTGGTTCTTTCAAGTAGATGATCGCCAACGCGCAAGGTATTTGCCATTGTGGTGAGCGAAGGGTTGACGGCAGCACTTGAAGGGAAAACCTACTGTCTACAATATAAAGATTATCTACATCATCTACATCATGCGATCGACAGTTTATATCAAGTACTGAAGTGCTGGGATCTGTTCTAAAATGATAACTGCCACATTGATGAGCAATCTCATTCAAGGATGTCTTAAATATAAGACATGTTATCAGTGAGCCAATATCTTTACGGCATTCAATTGACTTCATTACCTGTTTCCAATGTCTAATGAGCCGATTAAATGCTTCAACGTCATTACTGTTATATCTAATCTTAATCTGATTACGTTCAATTGTCACATGGTTTTTATATCTGGAAGATCTTCCGCAGTTAGTAGCCGTGTCATAGAATATCGAGCAATGTATTCGTATACGATAGGTGGTACACAGAATGGTTCACTGGCAGCAAGCCGTTCTTGATTGACACTTCCAACTAGCTGCACGCTCCCCAGACATCACAGCCCAACAAGCTGCATGCTTGTGAGCCATATAGTTACACCCAACCCAGATGTATTCCGTCAAACAGGATAATCTATGTTTGATGATCAACAATTGAGAATATGAGTTGTCCTTCGGCAGCTAGTTCACCTTCTACTTCAGCGCGTCCCTGCATCTTACCGAAACGTCGTTGCTTAACAGAGAGCAATTCGACTGTCATCACTAACTGATCTCCCGGTACTACCGGGCGGCGAAATCGTACTTTATCAATTCCTGCAAATAGGAACAATCCGCCATCTGACTCTAGCATTTGAGTTAGCACAATACCACCCACCTGAGCCATTGCTTCAATAATCAACACTCCAGGCATAATGGGTTGTCCTGGGAAATGTCCCTGAAAATGAGGCTCATTGAAGCTCACATTTTTAATGCCAATGGCTCGTTCTCCAGGTACATAGCCCACAATGCGATCGACTAACGCAAATGGATAACGGTGAGGTAAAAGCTTTTGAATATCTTGAGTTGTGAAAATAGATTTGGGTTCTGTGAATGTAGTGACAGGAGATTGATGATTAAATGAATCTGATTCAGATTGATCAGACGAATTGACATCTAGAAGAGTAGGATTAGTCATGATTTAACTGTGTGTTTGAATGTTTACTTAGGAAGTGCGATCGCTCAAAAGACAAGATTAGTTTTCAAGTTTTTTAAAGGCAAGAGTTACATTGTGACCCCCAAAACCAAATGAATTAGAGAGCGCAACATCAACGGATTGAACACGGCTATGTTGAGGAACATAGTCTAGATCACACTCTGGATCAGGTGTGTCTAAGTTAATGGTAGGTGGAATATGATCTGTAGCGATCGCCATCGTTGTCGCTACAGCCTCAATGCCTCCGGCACCTCCTAAAAGATGACCCGTCATCGATTTAGTCGAACTAATCGCCACCCTAGACGCGTGTAATCCTAACGCGTGTTTAATTGCTGAAGTTTCGGTCACATCATTAGCAGAGGTGCTAGTGCCATGAGCATTAATGTAGCTGACCTGATTAGGGAATATGTCTGCATCTTTCAGTGCTAACTCTATTGCCCTAGCCGCTGATTTACCGCCAGGTACAGGAGCAGTTATATGATGGGCATCGCAGTTTAATCCGTAGCCAACGATTTCTGCATAGATGTGGGCGTTGCGATTTAGCGCATGTTCTAACTCTTCTAAAATCAAAATCCCAGATCCCTCACCCATGACGAAACCATCGCGATCGCGATCAAATGGACGAGAGGCACGAGCAGGTTCAGTGTTGCGGGTAGATAGTGCTCTTGCTGTTGCAAAGCCTGCAATGGACAGAGGCGTGATAGCAGCTTCTGTTCCACCGCATATCATCGCTTTAGCATATCCATGTTGAATCAGGCGAAATGCCTCCCCAATCGCATTGGAACCAGCCGCACAAGCAGTCACAGTGCAAGAGCTTGGTCCTTTTGCTCCGGTGTGCATTGCCGTTAGCCCAGCCGCCATATTAGCGATCATCGTTGGTATCATAAAAGGGCTACAGCGGTTAGGTCCAGAGTTGAGGTAGGTCTCCTGTTGTTCCTCCATCACTCTAATGCCACCCACCCCGCTACCAATAAACACCCCAATTTCAGTTGCATTGTGGTCAGTAATCACGAGGTTGGCGTCAGCGATCGCCTGTAGGCTTGCACACACTGCGAATTGGGCAAAGCGATCCATCCGTTTGGTTTCTTTGCGGTGCAGATAGTCGCACGGATCAAAACCTTTGACCTCTGCTGCAATTTGACAGGGAAGGTGAGAGGCATCAAAACGGGTAATCGGTCCAATCCCACTACATCCTTGAAGGAGCTTCTGCCAATACTCAGTGACGGTGTTTCCTAAAGGAGTAATAGCCCCTAAACCTGTGATGACGACTCGCTTTAAGTGACGTGCCATTTGTCTAAACTCCCGTTTTGCGAAACATGAGTGACATTTCTGTCTTAAGGCTCAGCCAGTAACCAAACAGTGAATAGAATATGAGTCGATAGGATAACAGCTCTTTTCCAATTTTGATGGGCTCAAATACTGTATTGATAGTGCCATCTAAACAACGTTGATACTCATTCCAAGCACGAGAATTTGTGCCAAACCAACGTGTATCGTGATAGGGGCGATCGCTAAAATCTACACCTATCCAACCTTGTTGACGAGCCAAATACTCAATTGATTGCCGCGTATAGATATGAAGATGATAAGGAACATGAACTGAATTGTAGTAATCAGAAATATGAGGTTGGCTTAAATCAATGTTTGCTGCATTAGGGGTTCCAATGAGAATGTAACCACCGGGAGCAAGAAGAGCATCAAGTTCACTTAATAGTACGTGCGGATCTTCAACGTGCTCAATTACATCTTGAAGCAGGATGTAATTAAATGGTCCTTTGCGAAGAATCGCTGAATTGCCAAATTCCTCCTGACAGGCGTGTGGATCATATCCATAACATTTAGAAAAACCTTGTTGCCGCAAATATTTCACGAACAATCCGCTACCACAACCATAGTCAAGTATCGAGTCTGTATAAGAAAGTCCGTGTTTTACGAGTTGTTGATATAAGTTTTTGTAGCAGAGTTTTAACTGATTTGACAGCTTTGCCTGAGCAAATGGATAGTCATTGTAATAATGCTTCAAATCCACCACATTAAGACAGTGAATCGTTGAGCAGTCAGGGCATCGCCAAACTTGAAACACCTCTTCTTTGAAAGCTCTGACATTACAGAAGAATGTTATTAATGAAAGCCTATCGTTCAGTTCAATACAGTAGCCGCAGATTAAACAGCTTAATCGCTGTTCGCTCGTGTTTGAATGCTGCTCTAACTCAGGAGCATTTTTAAGAGAACTGAGGTGTGGGGCAAACTCGATCATTATCTGCTTACTTACCAATAACGACAGGAACCGAAAACTGTAATCAAATACCATTCATGTCCGGCTCAGACTTCTCAAACTCTGTTTCTTACTAGCACCCAAAAGCTGTTGATAATAATCACTCAAGTTTTGGCATCCTTGTTCTAGCGAAAATTTCTTTGCACTTCGCATTGCAGTTTGAGCCACATTAGTATTGTTGCTGGATAATGCCCTACGAATACCATCCGCTAATCCTGAAACGTCGTTTGGTGGAACCAGATATCCATTAACCCCATCAAAAATATATTCAGATACAGCACCACTGTTCACCGTTACTACAGGTATCCCTGAAGCCATGGCTTCTACTACTGTTCGTCCAAATGTCTCATAGGGCGAAGGGCTGCAAAATACGTCACACGACGCCAAAACATTTGCCTTCGTTTCACCCAGCAGAAAGCCGGTGAAGTGGATATGTGGGACGGGTGCAGCCTGTCGTTTCAACGATGCAACAACATTATCAGGTCCGTCTCCAGCAATAATTAGAGAATAGTTAGGTCGCTGCTGTTTCAATTTGGCAAATGCTTCGATCAGTAAATCAACCCGTTTCTCAAAACCAAGACGACCCAAGAAAAGTAAAACCTTATTGTTGCGCTCCTGAGCACTGAGCCAGGGGTCCAACGATTGCCGGTTCTGACGAGCAGGGTTGTAGGTAGAGACATCAATTCCTAAAAATGGAATGGTCTGAACGTTGGGAATACCTAACTCGTGGCAACTCTTGCTAGCTGCAATGCTAGAACAGACTGTTACATCAATTTGACGATATAAATAGCTTGCTAGTCGAGAGCTACGAGCTACACTACGCAGCCATTGCCAACCTGGATAAGCAGCTGAAAAGTTATACAGATCAGTGTGATATTCCGCAATATAAGGAATGTTATGTTTCCGCGCGTAGCCCCTACCCGGTAACTGCCATGCACCCAGTAAAAAGTAGCGTTCTACATCAGTCATGACGATTAAATCGGGGTTATAAGAAGCAAGTTTTTGGTTGATCCAACGGGCAGCCGCAACCGTTGGTACATGGGTCAGCGAGTAAGGTGCCCAGGGTTTTGAGGGATACCGCTCAATAATTAAATTTTCGTCTAACGGTAAGAGCGGTTCTGATTGGTTTGCTTCTTGCTGCCAGTCGGGGGCGAACACAATGACACGGTATGAACCTTGTTTTGCAAGCCATTGAGCCCGTTCCCAGTTGAAATGTGAAACGCCACTCACATCTGGTGGGAAACCTGTTACAAGAAATACCAGGGTATTGATTTTAGAAAATCTCATTGAATTTAATCCTCTGGTTTAATTCTCTGAACGTTATGCTCGAACTTTTGGAGCCTCAAGAAAACCGCTTTGAATGAAATATGAGAAGTAGGTATTCAAGAGTTTTGTATCAACACGAGGGCAAGCAATCGATGAGCCTGAAAGTTGGGCAACTGTTGCTTGGCAGTTGAGCTTGACTCGTCGTTGTCCCAGTCCTGCAAAGGTTAACTGTTCATCAGACCAACGTCGTAAAAAGAAGGGAAGTAACCCGCTTAGAGCATTGTCTTGAGAGCTAACAATGTCGATTAGTTTGTTTTCCCACTCTTCGTAGGAGATTTGCTGCACTGAGTAGCCGTAGTCATTAATATAGCCAGCAACCTCGCTCCAAGTTGAGAAGTTAGGGTTGTTGAGATGAAATGCTTTGCCGATCGCTTGTTTTTGGCGAGACAGATAAACAACGGCTTGGCTGACATAATCAACTGGGACAAGAGTAATGCCACAGTTCATATCTGGCATACTTCCCATTTGAATACAACCCTTCAGAAAACGGCAGGTAAAGTCGTCTGTATTCCAGGTTCCGGTTTTACTGTCTCCGGCGATCAGTGGGGGTCGGTAAATCGTCACTGGAAGTCCGCGATCGCGAGCAATGGTGACTAATTTCTCTGATACCCATTTGGTTTGGGTATATCCTAAATCAATTCCTTCTGTATGCAAGATGGGTTCTGCTTCAATAACTTCTATGCCGTAATAGGCAGATGAGTCAAACACCGCATCAGTAGACACATAATGCAGTGGTTTTGTTTTAATCAAACAGGCTAACCGCAAAACTTCTTGTGTTCCTAAAACATTGGTTGACTTCAATGCTGAGTAGGGATAGACAAAGTTTAGTGTTGCGGCGTTGTGATAAATCACATCAATTTGACGTGCCAGAGTTTCAAATTGCTCAGTCGAAATACCCAATTGCGGTTGAGATAAATCACCAATGATTGGAATAATTCGGGAGCGGTAGTGGTCATGCCATCGTTGGTAAGCCGTCAGATTCGTTTGAATCTTTTTAAGTCCTACGTTGGGATCAGAGGCACGGACGAGACAATAAATTGTTGCTTGAGTTTGCCGCAACAACTCGTCTAACAGAAATGCTCCTAAAAACCCGGTTGCTCCTGTCAGGAAGATGGAAGCCGCTTCGGTGTATTCTTCAGCAGGTGTAACAGGATAGATTGAACTGTCCAGATTAGCCTCATGATTGAGATCTAGAACATTGACTGTCACCTCTGAAGTGACGATAGTATTGGGTGCCAGTTGCTTCATCAGCACAGCAGCTAGAGCAGCAATGCTAGAGGCTTGCATAAAGTCGCTGATGGGTAACTCGACTTGCAGTTGGGAGCGAATTAAGCCAACGAGTTCCACCGCCATTAGGGAATCCATGCCCAGGTCAAATAACCCTTGCTGCGGATCGGGCAATTGAGCTAGCCTCAACACTTTGGCTGCTTCAGACTGGAGATGAGCTAACAGAATTGTGTAGCGATCGCTCTCTGGCACCGATTCAAGTTGTTGTAATATTGGCGATCGCTGTTCTGATGTTGGTTCTGCGGTTGGCTCAATCGCCTTTTCTGGTTTGGCTCCAAGCTGTTCTAACAGCGATCGCTTGCCTCTCGCCTCAAACAAGTCCTTAAACACCGTCCAATTCACATTGGCTACGGTGGTTTGAACGGAATCTGTGCCAAGTAGATACTTTAGAGCGGCGAGGGCTTGTTCTGGTTGCAATCCCTCTACGCCCATTCGCGTCAACCAGACTTGAAACTCTTCAAGTGCCATACCGCCACCTGCCCACGGTCCCCAATTGACACTGAGTGCGGGCAGTTCTAATTGGTGACGATACTGCGCCAGAGCATCCAGGAAGTAGTTAGCTGCCGCATAGTGCCCCTGTCCTTTTGATCCCCAGACAGCGGAGATGGAGGAAAAACTGACAAAGAAATCAAGCTGCATGTTCTGTGTCAGTTCGTGCAGGAGCCAGGTTCCCGCAACTTTAGGACGCAATACTGTGGCGAAAGTGCTGGCATCGGTGGCAGCGATCGCCTCATATCTTGAGACACCTGCCGCATGAATGATGCCCTTGAGAGGTGGCAGACTGTTGTCTATACTCTCAAATGCCTTAAGCATGTCGGCTTCATCAGCGACATCGGCTTGCACCACCAAAACCTTTGCGCCGCGCTGTTCTAACTGGTCTAAAGCTTGTCGAGCTTCACTGGAATCTCGCCGTCCTATCAGGACCAGATGTCGTGCACCCTCGTTAATTATCCATTGAGCGACTTTTAAGCCCAATGCTCCCAGTCCACCCGTAATCAAATAGGTGTTATCAGGCTGGAATGAGATGGGTTTAATCTGGGATGGTTGCTTTTGCACCAGACGAGCGACATATCGTTGCCCATCCCGAAACGCCAGGTGATCTTCGCCTTGGGGATTTTCAATTTCTACTAACAGGGTCAGCACTTCATCTTCAGTCGCTACGGGAGCCAAATCAACCATGCCTCCCCACCAATCGGGATGCTCTAAAGCAATTACCTTACCCAACCCCCAAAGTGGTGCTTGAGCAACAGCAGGAACCGCAGAGCCAGCAGACACCGCATTGCGCGTCACAAGCCAGAGTCGAGGTGAGGCGTGACCCCCGTTTTGGTTAGAGGTTGTGTGTAACGGCATTTTGCCCAGCGTTTGCAACAGATGCAGAATGCTAATAACACCCAGTCCTTGAGCTTGCTCTAACGCAGGAAGCGTTAACTCATCGGTTGGTCTAGCTTCTAAACTCCACAAGTGGATGATCCCCTGTAAGAGGCGATCGCAGGACGCAATAGCATCTTGAAACAGGCGATCGAAATCATCGGAATTAGACGGATTGATGACCCAGGCTCCAGTATCTTTAACCCGATAGAGCGGGCCGGGATAGACCAAAACACACTGTTTGCCTTGTTCCTGGAGATGGTGAGCGAGAGCCTCTCCTACCCCATCAAAATCTGCAAAGACTAGCCAGGTGCCAGGTTTATGAAATCCATTTTTAGGTTCATCTACAAGTTGGCGTGATTTGATCTGCCACTCTATTTCATAGAACCAGTCTTTAATGGATTCTGTGATGATCTGGTGCTGATGTTGTTTAACCAACAATTCCAACAACTTTGGTAATACATTCAGTTCTTCACCGGAAAGGTTTTCTGTCGTTTTGAGGTGTTGCAAAAGTTGTTGAGCATTGCCTTCGCTGAGCAGATCTAGAATGGGAGTTTTAACCGCTTTCTGCGGTGCGGTTGTGGATTCTAATGTTGTACGAGGCGTGATTTGCGCCCAATATCGCTGTCGCTGAAATGGATAGGTTGGTAACTGTAGACGATGACGGGAATAACCCTGGTCAAACCTTGACCAATCAACAGTTGCACCCTGGACATAGAGCGTGGCTAAACTCTGGAGCATTTGCTGCCAATCATCGCGCTCTGGATATAGGGTAGGAAGCCAGATACCTGCACTTTCAGGGATACAATAGCGTCCCATGCCCAGCAGGATGGGTTTAGGCCCAACTTCGACAAACACATCATACTTCTGTTGATGCAACGTCTCCATACTTTGGGCAAATCTGACCGCCTGACGCACATGACGACACCAATACTCTGGAGTTGTGATTTCATCAGTGGCGATCGCCCCAGTGACATTAGAAATAAGCTTGATGCGTGGAGATGAGTAGGTAACTGTTCTGGCAACCCGCTCAAATGCTTTTAGCATTGGCTCCATCAACGGGGAATGGAACGCGTGAGAAACGGTCAATGGTTTCGTCTTAATGCCTTCGGCTTGTAAAGTAGCAACCACGGCTGCAATGGCTTCACGCTCACCGGAAATAACAATGCTCTGAGGTCCATTGATAGCGGCGATCGCGACTTCGAGATAGGGTTTAATCACCTGACTAACCATTGCTTCGCTAGCAAAGACTGCGACCATTGCTCCATCTGGCGGTAGCTCCTGCATCAGGCGTGCCCGTTCTGCAATCAGCTTTAACCCATCCTCCAGGCTAAATACCCCCGCTAGACAGGCTGCAACATACTCGCCGACACTGTGACCCATGACAACAGCAGGCTTGATCCCCCAGGACAACCACACCTGCGCGAGAGCATATTCCAATGCAAACAAAGCGGGTTGGGTGTAGACCGTTTCGTTTAACAGATCGGAGCCAAACACCTCCAGCAACGGCTTATCTAGATAGGGACGCAGGAGTTTAGCACAGCGATCAAGCGTCTGTCGAAAAATCGGCTGTGTATCATAGAGCTGACGTCCCATGCCGACATATTGCGATCCCTGCCCGGTAAACAGGAAGGCTATTTTAGGGGCTTTTTTTCCGTTGGATTGATGGCTTACCAGTCCCGCAGTCTCTTTGCTAGCCGCAAACGCTTCTAGTTGTTCGCGCAACTGTTGATTAGAACTGGCAACCACAGCCAGACGGTGATCAAAGTGCGATCGCCCGGTGTTGGCTGTAAAGCAAACATCGGCTAACGACACCTCAGGATGAGTGGCTAAAAAGCCTTGATAGCGTTGAGCCAATTGGGTTAATGCTGGCTCATTCTTAGCTGACAGCGTTAACACATGAAACAACCGCTCAAGCTCACCTACAACCTTGGCTGAATCTGGCTCTATCCGGGGTGCTTCTCCCAAAATGACGTGGCAGTTTGTTCCTCCAAACCCAAAGGCACTGACACCTGCTAGGCGTTCCGCTGCACCCGACAACCATGGTTGAGCTTCGACTGGGATTGAAAAAGTGGTTTCATCCAGAGAAATGTAAGGATTTAATGTTTTAAGATGCAGGTGAGCTGGAATCGTTTGATGTTGCAATGAAAGGACAACCTTAATCACGCTGGCAATTCCAGAAGCCGCCTCTAGATGACCAATGTTGGTTTTGAGCGAACCCAGCCAGCAGGGTTGATCAGGTTGGCGATCGGGCATCAAAACCGCTTTCAACGATTTAAATTCAATCGGATCACCGAGCGAAGTACCCGTACCGTGAGTTTCAACATAGCTGATCTGTGCAGGAGACACACCAGCATTCTTTAGGGCTTGACGAATGACGGCTTGCTGAGATGGTCCGTTCGGGGCAGTCAACCCATTGCTTAAACCATCCTGGTTGACAGCTGTCCCCCGCACCACTGCCAAAATGTTGTCCCCATCCTTGAGCGCATCAGAGAGTCGCTTGAGAACAACAACACCACAACCTTCTCCACGCACATACCCATCCGCACTGGCATCAAACGTTTTACAGCGACCATCCGATGCCATCATTCGAGCATGAGAATAGGTAATGAAGGGACCTGGAGAGAGCATTAAACTCGCCCCACCCACCAGGCATAAGTTAGACTCTCCACTCTGTAAACTGCGACACGCAAAATGGAGAGCAACGAGCGATGAAGAACAGGCAGTCTCAACAACAGCACTGGGTCCGCGCAAATTGAGGATGTAGGAGAGCCGATTGGCAGCGATCGAGAGGGTATTGCCTGTGCCATCGTAAGCACTAATCTGGTTTAAGTCGCTGGCAAGTAACCGACAATAGTCGTAGTTGCCGATCCCCATAAAAACGCCTGTTAGGCTACCACTGAGTTGGTCTGCTGCTAGTCCAGCATTCTCGATCGCCTCCCATGCCACTTCCAGAACCAGACGCTGCTGGGGGTCCATCCGCTCCACCTCACGAGGAGAAATTCCGAAAAAGGCAGGATCAAACTGATCCACCTGATCGAGAAATCCTCCCCATCGGGTACTCATTTTTCCTGGCTTTCCAGGTTCAGGATCATAAAATTCGTCAATGTTCCATCGCTCTTTGGGGATCTCAGCGATCGCATCTACACTGTTACTCAAGAGTTGCCAAAACGCTTCAGGATTGTTTGCTCCGGGAAAACGGCAACCAATACCAATAATTGCAATGGATTCCACGTCCAGACCTCCAAACAATGTGCAATCGAAGGAACAAGGTTCCTTCCCTAGTAACACCCTTTAAGCAACAGCATGAGAGAACTGTTTGAAGGCTTTGATATTACGTTGAATCGCCTTATCAATTGACCCTTCATTTTCTCCTGGCAACACCAAGTAGCTGAAGCTAAAGCCGACACTCGAAAAGCCAATGAACATGACTGCTAATTTTTTGAGTGTCGGCTTTCAAATCCAGTTAAGCGATAGAACGAGAGAATTGCTCAAATGCTTTCGTGTTGTCTTGAATCGCTTTGCTAATGGAACCGCCTGCTGCCATTAATCGCAGTTCACGATTAACAGCCCACAAGTAATCAACACCGCTAAACAGCCGACGCAAATCGTTTAAGAGGCGATCGTGATACTTGAGATTCACATGTAGCCCCTCGTGCTCATAGCAAAAACACTTCTTCATCCATTGCAAGGCTTCCTGTTCAGACATCTCAAAAACAGGAGACTGAAGCAACCGATAGAATGAGAGCATGAACGGCTCATCATTGCGATAGATACGAGGCAACCCAGCCGAAAGACCACTTAAAGAAACTGTTTGTGCTCTGTAAATCGTGAAGTTTGCTAGAAACGCCTCATAAGCAGAAGGTTTGGCAAAGTCTTTATACATCTCAAGGGCAATTAGTTGAGAGGTTGTGGTGTGAAAGGATTCATCTAAAAGATGAAAGTAGGAAACAGCTGTTGGAGCAGGGATGGGTGAGCCTTGTTTTTCTAGCTCTCTGTAGTGCAGGGTGTAGCCGTACTCAAAGCTCTTCAGCAGCATATTTGCCATAAAGCGGGTGAAGTAGAACAAACATGCAAGAAACGGTGATGTTCCACAATTTAATGTGAAGAACTGAAGCATAGGTCGAGGGGCAATCTGACCCAACAATCCTGTTGTTTGAGCCGGGATCAGCTCTCCCTTTTGGTCCAACTCCTTCAAGTATCGTGAGTAATATTGTGTCTGCTGTTTCAACAGCACCTTGTTAGTCACAAAGCGCATCGCTGTGTCTTGAAACGAAGACATGAGCGAACTTTGCATTCCAAAGCTAAAGATTGGCGATCGCTTCCCAGAGACCAATTCCTTTGCTACCCCAGTCTTGATTGCCTTTGATTTTCCTTGAATTGATGCATGGAATCCACTTTGACCCAACAATGCCTTCTTGGTTCTATAACCAATATTGTGAAATGCGTGGATGTGATGCCGTTCTTGAGCTGTTTCAAGGTCTAACTCTTGACAGAGCGTTTCGTAGCCTCCGATAACCTCAAATACTCCAGCTGTGACTTGGTTATAGAGTATGGCATTCGCTTCAGTGGCAGCCGTTTGATTGTATTGAGTAGCCCAATAAAGATGGTTGAGTGCCTTTCTTTGAGATTGCGAGGCTTGTTCATACAAAGGAGTACCATACAAAAGGGACAATTCTGGATCGCTCCAAAATTCCTCACTATTACTTCTGTAATCAAAATTCTTATCCAGTTCCTCCATTCTCTCGGTATAGTCCGATTCGCAATTACGTCGATAGTTGATCTCTGTAATTTTGGCGTGCTTTTTATTGTCCAGTGAAGGAGAGTCTTGAACTATATCTGAAGCGTTGAGAGTGTTTACCATGATGTTCTCTTGAGGATTTAGAATTAGGGTCAACAAAATTTAACTTCTGGACATTCTTCGTTAGCCCTAACACCTGGATTTCGCAGGTTATCGAGCAATGTAAAACCAGAAGAGGAGTTAGATCGTCTGTTTCAACTCAACCAGAGCTATTCAATTGCTTTATCAGGGAACTTCAGCCAGATGCTTCGCTAGCGTCTCAATCGTGGGATAGTCATACAACAATGTTGGGTCTAATTTCTTTCCCATCCAATCTTCTAAGTCACCTGTCATACCGACCGCTACTGAGGAGTCTAGACCATAGCGATCGAAGGGAATTGTAACGTTCACGTCTTCTGACTCAATCTCAAGTAAGTCAGCTAGGTAGGAAACAATCCACTCTTGTATTTCCGCTGCCGTTAACTGCAAGTGTGAACTACTTTCAAGGTCGGGTTGATTGGTTTCAGAATTTGTAGACACCATGACTTGTGAACTTTGGCTTTCCATCATTTATGCCCTTAATAAACTGACCACTTCATCAGTTGCTTTAACGTCGTCTTCAAAGTCCAGGCAGGCTTTCCGTCTGAATTGCCTAATGCAAAACTAGAGCTATACAAGAATTTGAGTCAGAAGGTAAAACCTCTTATGGTTAACACAATCCTTCTATAACTGAGTCAAATTCTATGTTCAGTAATTTTGTCTTGAGCAAGTAATACCTGTAACTGGATGTTCTGCGAGAAGCTTAATCAAATATTTAATTGAATTACAATAAACAATTTTTTGATTAGGCTAACTATTTTTTCGATCTATTGACATTCTACGTAATTACAATTCAACGCTTAAAGCTGAATTTAGAGATGAAATTCCTGTCTGGAAGCGGGTCTATAAATTTCCACTCTTCAAATTGCAGAATATATCCTTAGCTTAAAAGTACGAACACGAATTTATATATGAATTTGTGTGGATGTATAGGATGATGTCAATTGTATTCTGTAATACCTTATGTTGTTATTGGCAGTTGCTCTACTCTGTTTCCAAAACTTAGAATAAATAGAAACTTTATCTAATCTTTAAATAGTATTTAAAGCCGTCAAAGCGTTATCGTTTATAGCATTCAAGTATTTGCAAGTATTTGTAGAATACTTGCTACAACCCTCAACTTCATATAATCTTTATAAATTGGAAATAATACGTGCTGTTTCTTACAAGTTAATATCACAAGTAACTCTTCCATTAGGAGGATGGTCAAAGGTTGCAAATATTGCAAAATTTTGAGAGCCTTTCCAAGGTAAATCGTGACAAGTAAGAGAACAACTTGCTGCTTTCTAAAAGTGTTTCTACTTGCAATAGAATGTTGTTCTCTATACAGAATTGGTATCAATAACAAGTCAAAACTCAAGTGGTTTACATTCAACTAGATGCTGGGGCTAGAGGTTACGAAAGAGTAGCAACAGAATTTTGAGGTATGGCTGAGTAGTACTAGCTGCCTGATTGCAGTCTTAGTGCTAACAAGAATGTGTCCCCTGTAGGATAGGTTACGCTGTCGCTAACGCACTAAACCATCATTACGTGATGAGTTGTTAAGGCTAGTGCATTAAACGACATCCATGATCCCCATGTAAAAAGATTGGCAAGGAAGCAGCGTATGACTATTTGCTTGACTCACTCAACTAGTGCTAAGCGTGAATTTTTGACCCTAATTGATCTTCTTAGTTACAGAGCGCAAAGCCAACCTCATCAGCTATCTTACACATTTTTGGAAGATGGGGAATTAGAAGCAAGCAAGCTAGATTACCAAACTTTGGATTGCCGAGCAAGAGCGATCGCCTCCCAACTTCAAAAGCTAAACGCCATTGGACAACGTGCTCTGTTGCTCTATCCACCTGGTCTAGACTTCATTGCTGCATTCTTTGGATGTTTATATGCCGGGGTGGTTGCTGTTCCTGCTTACCCCGCTAGACGCAATCAAAGCTTATCTAGATTGCAAGCTATCGTAGCTGACGCTCAAGCGGCGATCGCCCTTACCACAACAGCATTATTAAAAGATATCGAGGAACGTTTTGCTGAAGAGCCGACGTTGAGTGGATTGCGTTGGGTAACTACAGATGACGTTTCTGACGAAGTTGCAAGCGAATGGCAGAAACCCAATATCAACAGTGTCACACTTGCATTTCTGCAATACACATCAGGCTCAACCGGAACGCCAAAAGGGGTTATGGTCAGCCACAGTAATCTGTTACACAATTCCTTGCAAATCTATAAAAGCTTTGCTGATACACCAGAGAGCCAAGGAGTAAGCTGGTTGCCCCCTTACCACGACATGGGGTTAATTGGAGGCATTCTACAACCTCTATACGTTGGTGCTCCCATGGCTCTAATGGCACCAATGGCATTTTTGCAGAAGCCAATCCGATGGCTAAAAGCAATCTCCCATTTCAAAGCGACAACCAGTGGTGGACCTAATTTTGCCTATGATCTCTGTGTTCGCAAGGTTACACCGGAACAACTCGCAGAGCTTGATCTCAGTAGTTGGAAGGTCGCTTTTACAGGGGCTGAGCCTGTTCGAGCAGAAACCTTAGAGCAATTTGCGGCAAAGTTTGAACCCTGCGGATTTCGTCGAGAAGCTTTCCATCCTTGCTATGGTATGGCTGAAACAACGTTGATCGTTTCTGGAAGCTTTAGAAACGTTCTTCCTGTTCTCAAACAAATAGATGGCACAGCCCTAGAGCGAAACCGAGTTGTCACAGCCACGAAAAAACATGAAATGACTCGAACCGTTGTAGGTTGCGGTCAGTGTCTAGGTCAAACCGTTGTAGTTGCTAATCCTGACACCTCAACCCGTTGCTCAGCAGAGCAGATTGGAGAGATTTGGGTATCCAGCCCAAGTGTTGCTAAAGGATATTGGAACCGACCAGAACAGACAGAGCAGACTTTCTCTGCTTATCTAGCAGATACAGGTGAAGGTCCATTTTTGCGGACAGGAGATTTGGGTTTTTTACAGGATGGTGAATTATTCATCACAGGACGAATCAAAGATTTGATGATCATTCGAGGACAAAACCATTACCCGCAGGACATTGAGTTGACTGCCGAAAAAAGCCATCCAGCACTGCGACCAGGTTGTGGGGCCGCCTTTACGGTAGACATCAAAGGTGAGGAACGACTGGTTCTTGTCTACGAAGTTGAACGGAGTTATCTACGAAAGTTAAATATCAAGGAGGTTATTGGAAACATCAATCAAGCGATCGCGGCACAGCATGGGTTACAAATCTACTCTACGACGCTAGTTAAACCAGGCAGTATCCCAAAGACTTCAAGTGGCAAAATTCAGCGTCATGCCTGCAGAACTGGGTTTTTGACCGGACAATTGAGCGTAGTTGAAGATTGGAGTGAAAGTCCTCTCGGTAAAGCCAAGTTCCTGCATCTGCAAACTGATATTGGTTCTCTATTGCAGGAGTTAACGGCTGGCAAACAGCTCTAACCTATTTTCTGCAAACCGTCTTTTACTCCTATCGCAACTGGTCGCTAAGCAAGAGAGTTTAAGAGGCGTTCTTAAATCAAGGCTCCTCTTGACTCTGCTTACTAGGCTTTCAACGTCTACGGGTCAGCCAATGAAGTTATCTTTCTTATTCTTCAAGGGTGCGAATGAGAGGAGAGATGGTGAAAAAAATTCTACTGATTGAGGATCAAGGATATGCTCGAAACTTTTTTCTGGAGGGTCTTAAAGGAAAAGGGTTTCATGTGTTTAGCACTAAAAATGGTCGAATGGGAATTCAACAGGCGCAGATGCACCTACCAGATTTGATTCTTTGTGACCCGATGTTGCCAGACATTGATGGATACAGTGTTTTGGCTACATTACGCCAAGATCCACTAACGGCAGGTGTTCCTTTCATTTTTATGACGGCTGAGGAAAACCGAACTGACCTTCGTAAGGCGATGGAGTTGGGAGCAAATGACTATCTCACCAAACCTTGTACATTAGATGAGTTATTAAGGGCAATCACCACTCAACTAGAGAAGCAGAGCGTTCTCCATCAGTGGTATGCTGCTCGCTCTCAAGGGATTGACGATTCAACGGTTACGGCTCCTGTAAAAGCTATAGCGAATTCTCAGATCACGTCTTCGTCTGATCCCCTCTTGAATGAGGTACTTTGCTTTATTGAAGCAAACTATCACAAACCCATCACTCTCACCGACGTTGCCCAAGCGGTTGGATATTCTCCAGCCTATTTAACAAACCTGATCGGTCGTCAAACCGGACAAACTGTACAACGCTGGATTATCAATCGCCGAATGGCAGCAGCACGGGCTTTACTTTTAGAAACTGACCAGAATGTAGAACACATTGCAACTCAAGTAGGCTATCACCATGTAGTTCACTTCTTTCGCCAGTTCCGCAAATTGCACGGTACAAGCCCTCAGGCTTGGCGAACCGCCCAGTCCGCTCAATACAAACAGAACCAGAAGAATGGTTAGTCCCAGAAGAATAGTTAGTCTATGTTATGAAACCTGATTTAATCTCAGGAAATAAGCCGCTTCTGAAACCATCCGGACGATGGGTCATTGCGGTTACAGTGGTTGCAGCTTTAGCTGTAAGTGGAGCCACGATTCAGTATGTCTTTCGTGCCCAACCTGCACCGAGTCAAGCCAATACTGAATTGGAAGTCCCTACAGCCGAAGCTGTTTCAGCATTAGGCAGATTAGAGCCAGAAGGAGAGGTAATTTATCTATCGGCTCCTACTGCTCTTAATGGACTGGGCACAAGTCGAGTTGCTCAACTGCTGGTCAAGCAGGGTGACGTTGTGAAAGCGGGACAAGTCGTTGCTGTCTTGGATAACGTTAACCAACTGCAAGCCGCTCTGAAGTTAGCGCAGGAAGAAGTTAACGTTGCTCAGGCAGACCTTGCTCAAGTGGAAGCTGGAGCCCAGACGGGGGAAGTTGAAGCGCAAAAAGCAACGATCGCCCGTTTGAAAGCAGAGTTAGATGGACAACTCAATACGCAAGATCAGATCATTGCTCGTCTAGAGGCAGAACTGGGCAATAGCCAAACTGAATACCAACGCTATCGTGAGCTGTATCGCAACGGTGCGGTTACGGCATCTCAACTTGATAGCAAAGAGGTAACTATGACAACGACCCGTGAGCAGCTCAATGAGGCAAAAGCAAATCGCAGCCGAATGGCGGCAACGATTCAAGAACAAATTAGAGAAGCTCAAGCAACCCTCGATCGGATTATGGAGGTTCGCCCTACCGATATTCAGGTTGCTCAAGCTGAACTGAATAAAGCGATCGCCAATGTGAATAAAGCCCGTGCAGAATTGGAGCTAGCTTACATTCGATCGCCCCAAGATGGACAGATCCTGGGAGTTTACACCCGTCCTGGTGAGGTTGTTGGCGATCAGGGCGTTGTTGCCTTAGGGCAAACGGATCAAATGGTTGTGATTGCAGAGGTCTATGAATCAGATGTCGGCAGATTACAGGTTGGTCAGAAAGCAACTATCAGCAGCAATGCGTTTTCAGGAGAGTTACAAGGCACTATTACTCAAATTGGCTTACAAATTAATGCACAAGATATCTTGAGTGTTGACCCAACCGCCAATGTAGACAGTAGAGTGGTTGAGGTCAAAATTCAGCTGGATGCAGCGGACAGCCAACGCGTGTCGGCGTTCACAAACTTACAAGTCAACGTTGTCATTGATCTTTAACAGACCTAAATTAGCAATGTTTGATATCCCCTTAGCATGGCTGCAACTGAGTCGAGAAAGGCTGCGTCTACTCGTTGCTTTGGCGGGCATTGCCTTTGCCGTGATTTTGATGTTTATGCAGTTGGGGTTTCAAGCTGCCCTTTATGACAGCGCAACTCGGTTCCATCAAAGTTTGCAGGCCGATATAGTGCTGATTGGTGCACGATCGCGATCGCTCGCATTTATGAGACCTTTTTCGTGGCGGCGGTTATATCAAGCCTTCAGTGTGGAAGGAGTAGAATCCATCAGTCCTATCTATGTAGGATTTAAGGAGTGGAAAAATCCTGAGAATGGCAGTTTGCGAGTGATTTATGTCTACGGATTTGAGCCGGACAAATCTGTCTTTAAACTACCAGAAGTTGCCCAAAATTTAGATCAACTTCGATTGCAAGAAAACATTCTATTTGATCGAGCATCCCGTAAAGAATACGGTTCCATTGCAACAGAATTTGAACAAGGAGAATCGATTTCCACTGAGTTGGGCGGTAAACAAGTGAACGTAGTCGGTTTGTTTACCCTGGGTCCTTCTTTTGGAGCAGATGGCAACATCATCATGAGTGATTTAAATTTTCTCAATATATTCACAGATCGTAAATTAGGAGAAATTGATATTGGTTTGATTCAATTGAAATCAGGTGCTGATGTTGAAACGGTTGCTCAAACGATGAGAAGCAGTTATCCCAATGATGTAAAGGTTTTAACTCATCAAGGCTTTATTGAATTTGAGAAAAATTATTGGAAAACCAGTACAGCCATTGGCTTTATCTTTACCCTCGGTGTAGGGATGGGCTTCATTGTTGGCACCGTGATCGTCTATCAAATTCTATATACAGATGTCTCAGATCATCTGGCGGAATATGCAACGCTAAAAGCAATGGGATATAAGAATTTATATTTGGAGTTTGTTGTTTTTCAAGAAGCAATTATATTAGCTGTTTTGGGATATATTCCTGGATTTGCACTTTCACTGGGGCTGTATGACTTAACTAAAAGTGCGACATTTTTACCTTTGGGCATGACGATCGGGCGAATCTTTTCCATCCTAATTCTGACTGTATTAATGTGCTTTATCTCAGGTTTGATTGCCATGCGTAAGTTACGTAAGGCGGACCCTGCCGATATCTTTTGATCATCTAATGAGGTAGTGCATATCACCTCCACTACCTCACTTCACCCAAAGAAATGCATGGAAAGTGCTGAGTATGGAGCAGTTCGTTGTATCAGTCAAAAACTTGAGTCATTACTTTGGGCAGGGTGTGTTACGCAAACCTGTTTTATCAAATATCAATTTGGACGTTTCACCTGGCGAAATCGTCATTCTATCAGGGCCGTCTGGCTCAGGTAAGACGACATTGTTAACTCTAATTGGGGGATTGCGATCGCTCCACGAAGGAAGTCTCAAGGTATTTGGTCAGGAATTGCAGGGAGTCAGTGAAGCCCAATTAATCAAAATTCGACGCTATATTGGCTACATTTTTCAAGCTCATAACCTGTTGCGTTCCTTAACAGCACGACAAAATGTGCAAATGGCTATTCGGCTTGATGAAAACATTTCGGCTGAAGAAGCTCGTATCAAATCAGAAATGATGCTTGCGTCGGTTGGGTTGGAACATCGGGTCAATTACTACCCCGATAACTTATCTGGAGGACAAAAACAACGAGTTGCGATCGCCCGTGCCCTTGCATGTCACCCTAAGTTGGTTCTAGCGGATGAACCAACGGCAGCGTTAGATAGTAAGTCAGGACGCGATGTTGTCAATTTAATGCAGCGATTAGTTAAAGAGCAGGGATGTGCAGTCCTGATGGTGACTCACGACAATCGCATTCTTGATATTGCCGATCGCATTGTTTACATGGAAGACGGCGAACTGAGTACAGACACTCACTTGAGGAAATAGGGATGCTAATATCAACGCCAAAATCAAACAATTGGGTGAAACGTCCAAATCCAAACCCCAACGCCACTCTTCGCTTATTTTGCTTTCCGTATGCGGGAGCCGGAGCATCCATCTTTCGTCACTGGTCAGCAAATCTGCCTCCCTATGTAGAAGTTTGTCCTATTCAGCTTCCGGGGCGAGAAGAGCGCATCAAGGAATCGCTGTTTACCCAGCTTCCTCCCCTGGTTCAAACCCTGGCACACTCCCTCCAAGGCTATTTAGATATACCGTTTGCCTTTTTTGGTCACAGTCTGGGGGGACTCATTAGTTTTGAGCTTGCTCGTCAACTCCGCATTCAACAGTCTCCAGAACCAATTCATCTGTTTATTTCTGGTCGTCGTGCTCCGCAAGCAAGCGATCGCAATCCGCTCCTGCACACCTTACCAGAATCCGAATTTTTGCAAGAGTTGCGCTCCTTAAATAGAACACCCGAAAAAGTGTTAACCAACTCAGAATTAATGCAGCTATTATTACCGATCCTAAGAGCAGATTTCTCGATCTGCGAAACCTATACTTATCTGGATGAACCTCCTCTCGATTGTTCTATCTCCGTTTTAGGTGGATTAGACGATGCAGGAGAACCCATAGAGTTACTTGAGCTTTGGAGATCACAAACCCGGTCTTCATTCTCAATGTATTTATTTCCTGGTGATCACTTTTTTCTACACAGAAGTCAACAGCTCCTGCTAGAAACACTTGATAATCAATTATGTCAGCTTGCAGATTGACTTAGAGTGAGTGCTACGATACGGTCTCTACCTCTAGGGATTGATAGGATTAACCTTGCGATCGCTCTGTTAGTTTTAGCGAACAAATCATCTTAAAACTCCTTCGATTTACAAGGAATATTTTTCAGCGGCACTTTGTTAAAGAAATCTAACAAGCTGATGGATTTCAAGATTCCCCTGCATATTTTGGAGATGGCTGTGAGGAACTTGACCACCAGCGATGAAAAAAGACCTTAATTACTACGCTAAAAAGTTCGCAAAGCTCAATGTTAACCGAAATCATGGGGTGAACGCTCCGCACAAGCCAATCCTGTTACTGGCGGTGATAGAACTGATTGAACAGAGTAAGATTTGTGACTTAAGCCAAGCCTTTGCCGCTCAATAAGGCATCCTTTTGCCAAAGTCCAAGCTGAAATGCTGATTCTTTCATTGAATGATTGCCTCAGTTTCCTACCCAATTCAGTCATCTCCTTGCCGAGAGTTCAAATCTTGAGCAACCCTTTGCCGAAAGTGCAACTCATGCCTATAAAATTTGCTTATACCTTTGGATGCCAGTCTGAAGGGAACTGTCTAGATTGACGCATTACGCTTTGATGGTCTTGAATCGCGCAATCAAGGCAGGACGATTTTGGTACTTTGACTTAAGCTGCTCAAAGCGTTGGGTAAATTCGGGTAATCGTCCTTGATGTTCTGCCAGATCACACAGATCGATCAGTAGAGTGGTGGCTTCATCATAGGGTTTAGCCTGCTTCAACTCAATCAGTTCGACCACTCGTTTCCAGGTTTGGGCTTCTTTCGGTGCCAGGGCTTCCAGTTCCTTAATGCGCTTTTTTCTTGCGGCATTCTGTTCCTGTTGGTGACGTTTCTTTCTAATGGTTTCGGCAATTTCTTGCAGTTCAGAGAAACGTCGATGTCCTGAGTTCGATTGAGGCGCGGATTGAGTTACGCCTGCGAGTTCCTTTAAGCGATGAATGAGTTGCAGATCAACGTGCGGTTCTCGTCGCACCAGTTTCAGCAAGAATTCCTGCTTTTCGTCTGCTGATAGTTCCTCTAACCAATTTTCTAGGGGGGGTTCTGAGATCGGCTTCTGGCGATCGCTTGCCTGGGCTGCCGCAGCAACTAAATCCGGATTAAGCTCAACCAGTTCGATAAACGCTTGTAGCGATTCAGAAAGCTTGTCCAGGTTGGGCGGAATGGGCGGTTCAACGGGATCATCTTCCAGAGTATTTCCTGCAAGATAGGGTGCTGTTCGCAGCCAAACCAGGTATAGCAGACGTAAATCGCCGTTCAACAGTTCGTCTCGAAGCGGCAATAAACGTGGCATCCATCCTTCACCCTCAATCCAACCACCAATACCTTCCTCTTCGTTAATCTGGACATCTAGAATGATGTACTGGGAGGTCGTTGAAACAGTCACCGTGTCGGGAAGGTCGTAAGGCTGAAACCAGTTTGGGTTAGCGATCGCCTTCGGAAACCGAAACATCAGTTGCCAGGTGCCCCAGTTGGCGATGTAGAACATCATGTCAAAGTACTGGGTTAGTACTTTCTCTGAATTACCCCGAAAGTTGCCATAATTGTAGAGAAATATGGCTTGATTGGGTGTAAGTTGAACCCGACTAGAGAGCTTGCGGATTTCGTCCTGCTCTTTCTTCGTCAGGGGGCGATCGATCGCCTGAAACTCATAATACTGATATTCACTCATTGGCAGTTTCCCGTGCTTTTTTAGGAAATGAAACACTCATATCTTGATAACCTTCAAGATTAACTGTCCAAAATTTAAACTCGCTCCAAATATCATCAATGACTTTATACTGAGCTGCTGTTTTCATGGTGAAATTGGTAATCAGAGCAATGCGTTCACGGAGTGTCTCTGTTGCCGTAGCCGCTCCAAAGGAGCTAAGAGAACCGCCTGCTTGAGTAGTTTGTACAGTTATGCTTTTTGGATTATTCGTTAGCTTAGATGCTGCATTTCTCAAGCTATCAATTTTGCAGTAAATTGAGTGTTTTTGCATTCAGGTTGACAATCCACATGACTGGGCGTACACAATCCCGCTGCACCGGAACGTATCAATATGATCGGTTGAGTTGCAGAGGTTATCTGTGCCCGGTGAGCGCGGTCGTTAGCTGGCTCCGTACACAGGTCTTGCACTCGTCGGTAAGAACGATCAGCATAACCATCAACGCTCTGGATAAAGATTCTGAGAAGTTGTAGTGAAGAGGAATGATATTTCTCTAGATGTGGGTAAAAAACCTGTATCTTAAAAATGTTGAGCTATATTATCTCAATCAGCTATTGAGATACTGAATTCAGCTTCCTTCAAGTCTAATTTGAGTAAAGAGTCGTGAGTAAAATTTTCTTTCTTTCTTCATCCCTCTTAGTTTCAACGATAGTAATTTTTGTACAACTAAAACCTGCTCAAGCTTGCCTAGTAGCTCCCTGCCCAATTGACAGTGCAGGGGGTGTAAGCATCATGAATAATATTCAGTCAGGTAGGAGTTTTACAGTAATCTTTGACCAAGTAGGAAATAGGTTCAATGATTCTGGCTGGACAGGCGATACAGATCCTATGGGCACATTAAGAGTTGGAGAGACTTATCAAGTTACATATTCTAGAGGTAGGTTCACAACTCGAGGATTTAACGAGCAGAGCAACTCAGTGATTAGTGCCACGTATAGCAACGCGAACCTAAGCAGGGGACAAATCTCACTGTGGGGACGTATATACACTTTTGATGGAAGTAATAACGTGTATGACCCTCAATTTGGTTTAGTGGGAACTCTCCGTTTCTAGTGAGTCTTCGTCCCATTTAGCAAACATACCCTAACAATCTATTCGAGCAGTGCGTGAAGGTATATTTTTTTCGCTTGAACGAAATCTGTCGCCGCTCAATTTTGCTGTTGGGCTGCTTCATATCTTGGTGGGGACGGTGCAAAGGCTACCTATAGGCATCGAAGGCTAATCTACTTCGAGGTTGTCTGTGTGGCATTCCTTTGAACACTTGGAAGCGATCGCACAAAAAAGAATTACGGCATAAAATCAAGGCATAGTCTCATTTAACAAGATATGCTAAAAACGCTCTGGGCTACGGTTCGGCAAGGAAAGATTGAGCTATTGGAGTCAGCAGAACTACCGGAAGGGGTAAGGGTATTGGTGACAGTTTTACCGAACGACGAGGCTGAGTTTTGGTTGAACGCAAGCCAAACCTCACTTGATGCAGTTTGGGATAATGCTGAGGATGATGTGTATGCCCAGCTACTCCAAGCATGACGTTATTTTAGTGCGCTATCCCTTCTCGGATTTGTCGAGTTCAAAGGTAAGACCTGCTGTTGTTGTAAGTACAGCACATCCATCTCAAGACATTCTCATTACTCCTCTGACAAGCAAAACAAGTTCATTACTGGCAGGAGAGTTTGTGTTGTCTGAGTGGGCAGCAGCAGGATTGAACGTAGCAACCGCAGTCAAAAGAGGCGTGTACACAGTACATGAAAGTTTGGTAATCAAAGTGATTGGTCAGTTGGCTAAGGTTGATACCAACCAACTTGAGCAATCCTTGCGAGGATAGTTAGGCTTGTAGGATATTCCAGCAGCCACAGCCCAACATTGCGTTGGTGCGGACGGTACAAAGGTTATTGGTAGGTGTTTGGTGTTGTCTGCTGCCGTTCAACTTCGACGTTGTACTGCTCAATCTTTTGGTGATGACGGTACAGCCAAGTATCTATTTCACTTTTCTTTGTGTATATGAAACCACCCTGCGGTAGTTCCCCTTGGTAAGGGGGACGGCGACAGCTGGGGGTTAGTGGCAACAGATCTGAAACACTACCCTATTAATGCGATCGCCCCTGGTAGGTTCGGTGTCTTCATCAACCCAACATTCACTGTTACCCATCATGCTGGTTCAAAGCTTCAGTGCCGTAGGCGGTGGGGTGTGATTTGTAGATTATCCTTGAAGCTGTTACCTACAATCTCGATCGCGGTTGGTCGGTGATATCTTCGATCGCCAACAAGATCATCTGCGTATTGTCGATCTTGGGCATTTTGCGGGCTTTGAGGCGCATGACTTTACGTCCAATCTGTTCAAAGTCGTGTTCGACTTCAAAGTCTTGGAATTGGGTGTTGCTGGCGAGAATCGCTTCGAGGTGCGATCGCAACTGGGGAATATTCCACTGCCCGTTGCCCAGTTCAAACATCGAGTGTTGCTCGGTTTGCATGGGGGATACTTCAAATGTCTCGTAGAATGACCGATTAGCCGTAATCACATACAAATTTTCATTCAACACAATTAACGGTTGCCAAACCGTCTCGACGATCGCATCGGCGTAATCTCTGGCTGCCATGAGTTGAGCGTTGCTACGTTTGAGGTCGTCGATGTCGATCAACACCAACACCGCCCCATCAATTTTGTTGTCGATTGTGCGGTAGGGACGAATTCGCAGGTGATACCAGTGTCCGTCGCGGTCTTGAATCTCTTGTGTCTTGAGGTTGAGTGTCCGAATCACTTCTAGAATTTGTTGCTCCAGGTTGGGCACACTCAATTTGTGAGTGATGTCGCTGAGCGGTCGCCCAATGTCAGTAGAGATCAGGTTAAAGATGCCCTCCATAGCTGGGGTAAACTGCCGAATCTGGAGATCGGCTCCCAACATCAAGATGGGGATGTGGATGCTGTTAAGTAGGTTTTGCAAGTCGTTGCTGACTTGAGTGGCTTCTTGAGTGCGGCGACGCAGTTCGTCATTGACGGTGTTGAGTTCTTCGTTCGCGGCTTGAATTTCTTCTTTAGCGGTTTCCAGTTCTTCGTTGGTGCTCTGCAACTCTTCGTTGCTCGACAAAATCTCTTCGTTGGCGGCTCGCAAGTCCTGGTTGGTGGCTTGCTGCTCCTCAATGATGGATTGCAGATGCTCTCGTGAGGTTGCCAGTTCTTGCTTGAGTCGAATGATTTCTTGAGCCTCACGGGTTTTGCGCTTTGAAGAAGTGCTGCCATCTTCTGTTTCAGCAGGTAACTCCAAAATCATTGGCGCATCTTCAAACAGCACTAGAAAACATTCCTGGTTGGACCCAACCTGAAATGGAGTGACGTTGATAATGACTTGCCGAATGCGTTGCGAAGTCGTCCCTCCTGAAGGGTAATCACTCTCTCTGATCTGTAAGCCGTCTCGTCTAACGGGTAACTTTTGCTGCCTTGCCTGATACACGGCGGATTGCAGATCTCGCCGCAATTGCTCTTTTGCCATTCGCAAGAGATTGAGACTGGCACGACCAGGGGCAGGTTCAAGATAGGGACTCGTTTGCCCCCGAAATTGGAGAATTTCTAAGTTTTCATCGACAACCACTCCAGCCGGAGCGTATTGGTTTAATACGATTCGATCTGCTTCTCGCTGAAGTTCTAAGTCATTAGGGAGAGGCTCGGTCACAAGCGGTTGGACGTTGATAGTGGTGGGGGAATAGGAACTGGCTGTTAACTCAATGTTAGGTCGAGCCATGCTCAGTTTCTTGGCATAAATCTTGTTCTTTTTATCGCACAGGGTAAATAAATCTATAAAATCACCGACTGTCTCTGAGGCACCCAACATGAGAAACCCGTTGGATTTCAGACCGTAATGGAAGATGGGTAAGAGTTTTTTCTGTAAGGAGTTGCCCAAATAGATTAAAACATTGCGACAGGTAATTAAATCGAGTCGTGAAAACGGTGGATCGCCGATCAAATTTTGGCGAGCAAAGACACACAGTTCGCGCACCGCTTTGCTGATTTGATAGCCTCCTTCAACCTGAATAAAAAAGCGATAGAGCCGATCAGGAGAGACGTTGGCAACCTGGCTGGGGGTGTAAATGCCATTACGAGCATATTCGATCGCCGTTTCACTCAGGTCGGTGGCGTAGATCTGAATCGGCACATGCGACACCTGATCCGATAAAAACTCCAACAGGCAGATGGCAATAGAATAGGCTTCTTCGCCCGTGGAGCAGCCTGCTACCCAAATGCGGATGGGTGTACTGGGAGATTTGTCTTTGATAATGATGGGAAAGACGACGGCTTTGAGTGCCTGAAAGCTGTCGGGGTCGCGGAAAAAGCTGGTGACGTGAATTAAGCAATCGCGATAGAGTGCCATCACCTCAGCCGGGTTGCTCTGAAGATAACGAGCGTATTCGTCTAAATTATCCAATTGGTACAACACCATGCGTCGCTGAATGCGACGGTTTAAAGTGGTCTGTTTGTAGTGGGTAAAGTCAACACCAGTCGTCTTTCGCAATGCATTAAAGATGGTGGTGAGTGCGTCTTGACTAGCCGTTGGGGTGGAGGATGCTTCGGCTACGGTTTTAGAGAGGTTGGTGATGTAGGGATGATGGCTGATTTCAGCGAGCTTTTGAGCGATCTGGTCGGGTGGCAAAATAAAGTCTACTTGACCTGTGGCGATCGCCGTATTAGGCATACTTTCGACCTGTGCCGATTCCTGACACTGGGCAATGGTGATGCCTCCGGCAGCTTTGACGGCTTCGACTCCGCGTGCCCCATCGGAATCAGCTCCCGATAAGATCACGGCGATCGCTTTGCTGCCCCGGTCTTCAGCCAGAGATAGCAGAAACGTATCGACTGACATAAACATCGTATTTCGGGGAGGACGAGGCGACAGTTTGAGCAACCCTTTGGCGATCGTCAGGGTTTGGTTGGGCGGAATCAGGTATACCTGATTCGGTGCAACTGCCATCCCATCCTGCGCCTCATACACGGGCATTCGAGTTACTCTAGCCAGGATCTGGTTCAACACGCTTTCCTGGTCGGGGGTCATGTGTTGAATGATCACAAACGCCATGCCCGTGTTGGTGGGCAAAAAGTTTAGCAATTGGGTAAACGCTTCTAATCCTCCGGCGGAGGCTCCAATGCCAACGACAGGAAATACGTCCCCGGCATTGTCTGACAAATCTCCGGAGTCAAGTTGACCTGCAACGCTGGGTCGGCTCTCTACACCAGGTTGGCTCTCAGTAGAGGGTTGATTGTCGGTGACTGGCTGACTTGCTGTGGTGGGTTCCTCTAGGTTTGGCGGATGACCTACTGGAATGTTGCCGTCTGAGGGATTGGGTTGAGCTTTTTTAGAGGAGCGTCTGGGTGTCATGTCTCGTGGTCATCAATGTCGGGAGCGATCCGCCTATATTAAATCGCAATCTATCACTTACGTATTGACTTCTATTGTGACAGAACGAACTCATTGCGTTAGTAGGCTCATGAAAGGAGATTGCTTAAATTCCTAATTCTGGGGGACTTTAGATTTCCAGTTCCCCCCAATTTTGGCTAGGGCTATTAGCCTTAAGGAAGTATTGTCTGCGTAACCGATATGTTAGTCTAACGATTCGAGATAGCCTGACCGCGAAACCGATAAGGAGCAACCGTGTTAAAACCAGATATCATCGTTATCGGCGCATCGGCTGGAGGGCTGAGAGCCTTTGAGATCCTGGTTTCTCAACTGCCTCCTGACCTTCCTGCGGCAGTCTTTATCGTGTGGCACATCTCCCCTGACTACCCCAGCATGTTGCCACAAATTTTGTCACGAGTTACGTCTTTGCCCGTTAATCACGCTACTGATTATGAACCTATCCACTCAGGGCGAATTTATGTAGCTCCTCCCGATCGCCATCTGTTAGTTGAGTCTGGAATGATGCGGTTGTCGCGGGGTCCTAGAGAAAACCGCTTTCGTCCGGCGATCGATGTGTTGTTTCGCTCTGCCGCTTTATCCTACGGATCGCGAGTGATTGGGGTGGTGTTGACGGGGAGTTTGGATGATGGTGCGGCGGGATTGTATGCCATTAAGGAACGCGGTGGCATTGCCGTGGTGCAAGATCCGTTAGATGCCCTGCATTCGTCGATGCCCAGAGCCGCGATGAAAGCAGTGAATGTAGATTACTGTGTGCCGATCGCGGCGATGGGGGCACTGATAACCGATCTAGTCGATAAACCAATTCTCCACCAAGAGGAACACGCAGTGTCTGAGCAAATGGATCTTGAGGTAGGTGTTGCCCGAGAAGACAATAGTTTAGAGATGGGGATTATGAAACTTGGCGATCTCTCTCCCTTCACTTGCCCTGAGTGTCATGGGGTGTTGTTGCAGTTAAAAGAAGGCAATCTGCTGCGCTTTCGCTGTCATACGGGGCACGCCTATTCGCTCAATTCTCTGTTGGCGGAGGTGACGCAGTCGATTGAGGAGACGCTGTGGGACGGTATTCGGACGATCGAAGCCAGTGAAATGTTGATGACCCACACGGCAAAGCATCTGCGTGAGATGAATGAGCATGAAGCGGCAGACCTGCTGTTGCAAAAAGCGGAGGATGCCAAACGACGAGCCGAGTTGGTGCGGCGAGCGGTGATGAGTAATGAGGTCTTAAGCGAAGACAATCTGAAAGAGCAGGTCAGGCTCGGTGACGGACGAGAAGAGTTGTAAGGGCTGAGTTTAGCGATCGCCTCTGTCTCTTTGTCTCAGCTCATGATTTTGTTGTCTCAACCGGTTGTTGACGGCTGCCGCCTGTCTCAGGGAAGCTCTTAACGCTTGAGTATTGGCGATCAATTCTTGAACCAAACGCGCTTCTTCTACTACTTCTGCTAGTTTTGCTTGGTTGATCCTGCCTGTCTGTTGTAGACCGTTGCTGAGCTGCTGGCTTCTAGCGATGACCTCGTTAACCTGATCCAGCTGAATCGGGTTTTCTAAGGTTGCTTGTTTTTTGGAGCGTTGAGGCGATCGCCGTTGGTTGCGGTTGGAGGATGGGACAGGTTCTGTGGCAGATGATTCGTATGCGTAATGTATGGGATCAGTCGTATTCAGTTGCTCAATCTGCTGCTGTAGCTTTTTAATTTGATGGTCAATTTTGGTGAGTTGTCGCCCCCGCGCGATCGCGGCTTTGTAGTCCTCGACTTCATTCGGTTTCAGATGTTTAAGCGTCTTACCATCAAGAATAGGTTGACGACTTCTGACCTGCCAATATTTAGTATTAGTGCGGGCTGTACCACCGGGTTTGACTTGCACTAACCAACACTGTTGTAGAAACCAATTCTCAGCAATTTGATCTCGCTGGGCGTTTAGTTCAATCAGCTCAGATTGTAATTCTTCCAGGGTAGACATGACGATTCGTACGCACTGAGGAAATATTTGCTTAAAGATAGCACTTATTCGTATGCATGACCTATACTGTGAGTTGTACGTAAGAACTTCAACTAATATCTTAAACTGTAATCTTGCGTACGAATTAACCCATAAAAACAGGTTTCCTACATGATGGTGAGAGCAAATTTGCTGTGTAGGGGAGATTTACCAGCAATTTTTAATAAGCAGATTGATCAATGATTGCCCAAATAAACCCCCCAACAAGCTTTTTGTGTGATTCTCCTTTAGCCAGAGATGATGACAGTTCTGGGCTTGAGACGTTATTAGATTACCTTAAATGCAATCGGGAGTGTGATTTAACGGGCTATAAACGCTCAACTCTGATGCGACGATTTCGCCATCGTATGCAGCAACTCAACCTCTATAGCTATTCGAACTACTTGCGGTTTTTGCAGGATTGCCCAAACGAACATTTGGCTCTCCTCGATGAGGTGCTGATTAACTTCACAGGCTTCTTTCGCGATCGCCACACTTGGGAATATCTGGCAACTGAAGTGATTCCTTCTATTGTTGCTAGCAAGTCGTCGAATGAACCAATTCGAGTCTGGAGTGCGGGGTGTGCAACCGGACAGGAGGTGTGTAGCCTGCTGATCTTGTTAGCCGAGATATTGGGATTGGAGGCATGTTTGGAGCGTGTTCAGTTTTATGCGACTGATGCCGATGTACATGCGCTGCAACAGGCACGGCGTGGCGTTTATCGCGAGACAGATGTAGTCCACCTTCCCCCTCAATGGCTCAAAAAATACTTTGTGCGCACCTGTAGAGGTTATGTCTTTCACCCAACCCTGCGGCGGATTGTCACCTTTAAGCGACATAATTTGATGCAGGATGCTCCTTTGCATGATGTTAATCTCCTCGTATGTCGCAATGTGCTGATGTATTTAACAGCAGAGGCGCAACAGTCTATTCTGGGTCGCTTTCATGCCTCCCTCGAAGACAAGGGCTTTTTGTTTCTGGGACAGGCAGAATTGCTGTTCCATCAAAGGCATTTATTCAGGACTGTTAATTTACAACAGCGATTTTATACCAAGGCTTTAGACTCGGTCTGGTAAGGCTTTTCCTCCTGTCGTTGACCTAAGTTAACGTCAGTTCGGTTTAAGAACCTGGTGAATGAATTCGTGGCTACTAGAGCGAAGTCTGCTGATGCGGACTCCGGAAAATCAAGGTTTGACGAACCGATGCAGGTCGGTTTTGCTCTTATAACGGCGGTTTTAACCGCCGAAATCCTTATCCCGAATTCACGTTAAGTTAGGACGGGGCGAAGCCCCCACGCCCCTACTCCAACGCTGAGGCGTAGGGTTATACAGAGTATATATCTCATTCCGAGACTTTTGATCTTGTGATTAGTCCAATAATTAGATTATTCAGTCTCGCCTAAGACAAGTCCCTACAGTTGCTTGTGGGTAAATGAACGGTAAAACAAACTGTTTGATGACAGCTTTCCACGGTGATAGACCCTTCTAGCTGTTCTACTAGCTTTCTGACGAGGGCTAACCCTAATCCGGTGCCACCCTGTTTCCATGGGTCGTTGTTTGGAATGCGGTAAAATTTATCAAAAATGCGAGTCAATTCTGTTGTTGAAATTTCAACTCCAGAGTTAATCACCCTGAGACAAACAATTGTTTCTTCTAAGTTGGCAGCAACAGTAATTGTTTCGTTTGCAGGTGTATATTTACAAGCGTTGTTGAGTAACTCTGTAATCACTCGACTGAGTGCTGAAAGATCCACGGTTAGCAATGGAAGGTTGTCATCCATCGTGAGTTGTAGGATTTGTTGCTGCGTCTGTGCCTGCATCTGAAAGGCTTCGATGACGTGGGGTAACCAGTGGTATAAGTTGACGACGATCGGCTCGACAATGTGACTGTTGCCTGCTTCTAAATGCTGTAGCTCTAATAAATCGTTGACGAGTTGAAGCTCGCGATCGCATTCCTGTTTTAGGATCTCAAAATACTGTGCTGCTTTGTTAGGAGTGCCCGGTTGGGCAGTGTGTTCTACTGTGGTTTGTCCTTGTTGGGTCAGTAGATCTAACATTTGCAGTGCCAGGTTCATGTTCGATAGGGGGCTTCTTAGCTCATGAGAGATGGTGTTAAGGAAACTGTCCTTCAGATGATTTAACTGTTCTAATTCAGCGACTTGACGTTGGGATGACTCATAAAGTTTTGCCTGTCGTAGGGCGATCGCACATTGATTTGCCACTTGCTCGACTAGATGTACTTCTAGTTCACTAAAACTAGAAAACTCAGGTTTCAAGACCCACAAATCGCCTAAGATGCCTTTTTGTTCAACCTGATTATCAAAGATGGGGCAAGCCAAAATAGCGGTGTGATTATCAGTTGCTGCGGTCTGTAACGGGCAGAAGGCAAAGGTATAACGCTGATGCAACTGCTCATGAATTTCAGGAGCATCCGCCATGTGGAGGGTTCGTTCCTGTCTCTCAGATTGCGAGGGTTGGGGGTGTTGATAGCGAATGGTTGATGTCAGGCGATCGGGGCTATACAGCACGGCACTGCAACAGGAGGCACCGAGGGCAGTGGCGAGTTCTTTAACGGCATTGCGCAAAATTTGATGTTGATCAAGTGTGTCGCGCACTTGATCGGTGATCCGTTTTAAGCTCTGCTCAAACCTCAAAGCTTGCTCTAATTCGAGGGTGCGAGCTTGAATTTGGCGTTCTAAATCGGTGTTAAAGTGTTGTAGCTGTTGAGCTAGTTTGAGTAGCTGTTGATATTGCGATTGAATGGTTAGTTGATGTTGAATTCGGGCTAAAACTTCTTTTGCTCGAAACGGTTTGGTAATGTAATCAGCCCCACCCAATTCAAAGGCTTTGACCTTTTCGTCTACTTCGTTGGACGCACTGATAAACAGGATAGGAATTTCACAAGTTTGGGCAGACTGCTTGAGGGTTGCACACACCTCAAATCCGTCCATTTTGGGCATCCGAATATCTAGCAGAATCAGGTCTGGCAACTGAGTGCGAATGGTTTCCAATGCCATAGCACCACTGGTTGCTTTCCTCACTTTGTAGCCTTCAGCTTGCAAAATCAGTGATAGGGTGCGGAGATTATCAGGATGATCATCTACCACTAAAAGTTTTGCTTTAGCCGCAACTTCACTATCAACGTTCAGCATAGGTTTATCTGCAATGAATGTTAGTTTCAGGTATTTAATGTGTAGCAGACATTATCTACTGGTACGCACCCAAGCAGGACTGTTGTAGCAACCGAGGGATTGGTTGGGAAGGGGTTTCACCCCTGACCGAAGGCGCAGCCCCCACACCTCCTTGTAATTAACTGTCTCGACAGTTGCTATAGGAATGCGAATTAAATATAGCTTTAGTCGGAAAGCTTAAGGCAAAGGCAATGGCTCAAACCCTGATGCTGGGGAGGCTTCCTGACTCGCCTCCGCCCCATTGTACGTGGCTATGGCGATAACATGGGCAATGTTCGGGCTGTACGGATTTGGCAATGCCAAACCCCTCCACAAAAATTGCACCTTATTTAATTCATGATCCTTAATCTAATTCTCGATGCAATGCTTTTGATTTCATGAAATTCTCAATGCTTCTTGACGTATCAGGTTGTAGAGGTATCAGGTTGAGTGAGGTTGATAATCACTTCAAAGTTGTAGTTTTGCAGCCAATGATTTAAGCCTCTAATAAGAGTGGTATGCTCTACCGGAATTTGTTTGATCAGAGAGGAGGTTTCTTCTTCGTCGCAATTCAGAGCGGCTCGGTAGAGGGCAGTGATCCACTCAGGCGGCATAACTTGCAGGGATGAGGGTTGCAGGGTCGGGGGCAAGAGTTCAAATTCCTGCTCTTCAATCTCTTGATAAGAATAGGAAATTCCCAGGTGGTCTGCCATTTTGGCAAAAATTACATCTATCTGAATTGGTTTACCGACAAAGTCATCGATGCCTGCGGCGAGGGCAAGGCTGCGATCATCGTCGGATACTTGGGCTGTAAGGGCAATAATCTTGGTGGCAGAGGAGTTAGGGGATGAGGTCTGAGAGGCTCTCAGGCTCTCTAATTCTCGGATTCTCCGGGTCGCTTCATATCCATTTAATCCGGGCATTCGCAGATCCATCCAAATTAGATGGGGATGCCATGCCTGCCACCGGGCGATCGCCTCAACCCCACCCGTCGCTTCTTGCACCTCCAGCCCGATCTGGGTCAATACCTTGACCATCAATTGGCGATTACTCAACTGGTCATCTACGACTAGAATTCGGTAGGTCGGTTGACCTGAAGCCAGACTCACCACTGACTGTTGCTGGGCGATAGAGGATACCTGACTCGTTTGACCTAGAGAAACCGGAATGGAGAAACTGAATCGGCTGCCCTGTCCTGGAGTACTGTTAACCGTTAAATTGCCTCCCATTAAACTCACGATCTTGTGGCTAATGGTTAAACCCAACCCAGTTCCTTCTAAAGAGGTTCTCCCGGCTTCAGCTTGGGTAAAGGCATCAAAGATGATATCGAGTTCTTCGGGGGCAATGCCTACGCCTGTGTCTTCGACTTCTAATTGCAAAAAGTAGGAAGTAGGAGGTAAGGATGGAGTAGGGTTCACCAATTCGTTAGATGCTATTTCTCCTTCCCGAACGTCCAAGCCCACCCGTAGGGCGATAAAGCCCTCATAGGTAAATTTAATCGCATTGGTGAGCAGGTTGATCAGCACCTGACGAAGTTTATTACTGTCTGTAATGAGGTACTGGGGTGTCTCCGGTTTAAGTTCAAGATTGAACTGCAATCCCTTAACGGCTGCCCGATTGCGGAACATGTCTTGCAAATCGTGTAACAATTCAAACAGATTGGTGTTGGTGTGTTCTAGCGTGATCCGTCCGGCTTCAATTTTAGATAAATCCAGAATTTCGTTAATGAGATGCAACAGATGATTGCCACTGCGATGCATGATGCGGATGCAATCTTGTTGTTCTGCACTCAATGCGGGGTCACGGTTCAGAAGCTGAGTAAAACCGAGGATGACGTTCAGGGGGGTACGCAGTTCATGGCTCATATTTGTTAGAAAGAGACTCTTAGCTTGATTAGCGGCATCAGCCGCTTCGAGGGCTTGTTGCAGGTCGAGGGTACGCTCTCGAATACGTTGCTCCAAATCTACATTGAGTTCTTCCAACTCTACATTGAGTTCTTCCAACTCTACATTTAACTGTTGCAGGGCTAACTCTGCTTGTTTGAGGGTTGTGATGTCGTCATAGCAGCCCAAAATGCCAATCACTTTTCCCTGGCTATTGGTTAAGGGAATTTTGCTGGTTCGTATCCAGATTTGCTCCCCATTTAAGTTATTCGTTGGTTCCTCATAATTCAGTTTGGGTGTGCGGGTCGTGGCGATTATTTCATCATCTGCTCGATAAAGGTGTGCCCACTCTCCCCAGGGCAATTCCAGATCGGTTTTGCCAACAATTGCCTCAATGGTTAGCTGATAGTCGTTTGCGAAAGCAGAGTTGCAGCCCAAAAATCTGGATTGGCGATCTTTCCAAAAGACTCGTTGAGGAATTGCGTCTAGCACTAATGCCAGCATGTTGCGAGATTCTTGCAGATCTCGTTCTGCTTGTTTGCGATCGCTAATGTCAGCAACCACTCCTATCAGTTGGCGTTCTGCGGTTGATTCGTCTTGAGAAAAAATGCCCCATGCCGCGATCCAACGCATCTCGCTATCTCTGCGATGAATCCGGTATTCGATGTTGTAGGGTGTTCTGGTTTCAAAGGTATGGATAATTGCCTGGAGGACACGGTCATGATCTTCGGGGTGTACCATCGACAGAAACGTTTCGCGATCGCCAGGGAAGGTTCCAGGGACAAAGCCGAAGATTGCCTGCGCTCGATCAGACCAATTGAGTTGTCCATTGTGCAGATTACAGCTCCAGGTGCCCATGTTGGCAGCATCTAATGCCAGTTGCAGCCGCAATCGTTCGGCTTGCAAATCCTGAGTTCGTTGTTGAATTCGCTTTTCCAGGTCGGTGTTGAGTTGATGGATTGCTTCTATGGCTTGTAACCGTTCAATTTCAGCGGCTGCTCTAGCCCCAAAAATTTTGAGCAATGCCTCTGCCCGTTGAGGACTGGCGATCGCGGTTCGGTTCGCAATACAGAGGACACCGATCACATCTCCGTTCGTGTTTTGCAGGGCAACGCCAAAATAGCTTTCACTTTCAAACAATTTCAACTGTGGATTATTAGGAAACTCAGCCTGTACATTGCCAGGGCAATAGTAGGAACCCTGCTCCACACAATGCTCACAAGGGCTGCCGCTCAGGAGATAGGAAACTCTCTCCTGGTTTTGGTTGTCAGCACACAATGCCAGAGCTTGTAGGCGATCGCCTTCTAATCGACTAACTAAAGCATGAGACACATCGAGTGCCACTGCAATTTGTTGGGCTAAGACTGGGAAGAAGTCTTCACCTGTAACGGATGCTGTGCCTTCTACCAGGCTTTTTAAGGTCAGTTCCGCTTGTTTGCGTTCAGCCTCACTGCGTTTACGTTCGCTAATATCTCGGCAGATACAAAATTGAACCGTTTGTCCACTCCAATCGGCTGAGTTTGAACTAATTTCTACGTCGTAGATCGACCCGTCTTTGCGACGGTGTCGAGTTTCAAAGGTGTTGCTACAAAGGTCAGATTCAATAATCTTCTCCTCTAAGTCTGCCTGTTCCCAGTGGGCATCAAAATCAACAAGATTGAGGGTTGTCACTTCCTCTGAGGAATAGCCCAACATATCGGCAAAACTAGAATTTGCCTCAATAATATTGCCTGCTTGATCCAGCACAACGATGCCATCAATGGAGGTGTCGAAAAGGGTTTTGCGACGTAAGCTTTCTTGAGCCAGCGCAATTTCTACTTGTTTGCGATCGGTGATGTCACGTCCCACCGATTGGAATTCAACAACATTTCCCTGATCGTCGTATATCCCTCGATTGACCCATTGAGTCCAACGGATTTCGCCATTCACAATGACTCGGTTCTCAATGATGACAGTGGGGTTGGTAAAGCTGATGGATTGTACCAGTTGATTGACTTTTTCTTGATCGGCTTCGTAAATCACTGGGTTATAGCTCTTGCCAATGATATCCTCGCTATCGATGCCGAAATAGCGGCAGTAGGCATCGTTCACAAATAACAGTGTGGTATCTGCTAAAAAGCGCGAAATTAATTCGGTTTGGTCTTGGACAATGGCACGATAGCGAGTTTCACTTTGTTCTAGAGCGATTTCAGCCATTTTGCGATCGGTGATGTCTCGGCTTATGCCAGCACACCGATAGATCTTCCCAGCCTGATTACGAATGGGAAAACTGCGATCCCAGAGCCAACGAATCGATCCATCCGAACGGACAATTCGATATTCGTCATTAAAGAATTTATTGCCCTGTAACTCTCGCTGAAACTTTGCCAGGATGCGATCGCGATCCTCTGGGTGAATTGAATCCATCCAGAGTTCAGGGTTCTGGTAATCGAGTTCCCGCGAATGTTCAAAAAGCTCTTCACAAGCCGGGTTGAGATAGAGAAGCTTCCCAGTTTCAAGGGATTTGATGAAAAAGATGTCGTCAATATTGTCTGCAATCTGCCGCAATTGTTCTTCACTCTCATGCAGAGCAATTTCTGCTAATTTGCGATCGCTAATATCCGCCGCTAGGCCAATGAAGCGAAGCGGATTTCCTGCGTCATCTCGAATGACGGTTACTTCGGCTGAAATCCAACATACAGAACCATCCGGGCGAATAATTCGATATTCTCGTTGGACATGATTACCTTGCATTTGTGATGTAAGGGAAGCTTGAACGCGATCGCGATCATCCGGGTGAATCGTCTCCATCCACGCCAACGGGTTTTGTAAAAGTTCATCACGCGATCGCCCCCAAATGCGCTCATAAGCAGAGTTGATGTAGACGTACCGATCTGGGTTGAGCGATCGGATAAAAAACAGTTGGGGAATTGTGTCGGCAAGCTCTTGAAATCGTTGTTCACTCTCCTGTAGGGCGAGTAGGGACTGGGTTAGAGTTTTAAGTTCGGCGATCGAAGTTTCTTCCGTTAACGCTTCCCGTAGGTTTCCTTGAACAAGGGATTGGCTTGTCTGAGCGATTTTCAAAATCGATTGGGTTACCCAAAGAGCCGTGGCAACGCCGATCGTGGTTGTTATTGTTAATATCAGACCCGGTAAAAGAATGGTTCTAGTTTGATTGGCGTAAAATTCGAGCCGTCTATCGCCATAAAAGAGATATATCAGTAGACCTATTAGACTCACTGTTTGGAGTAGCAATGGGGTGATCAAGACCCACTGCAAAGGAATCTGGGCTTTAGTATGACGTAGAGATTGTGGGAAAGACATGAGCCTTAAAAAGTTTAAAGACGAAGTAAGACCATCATCGAGGCACTCTTAATCTAGCCAAGTAGAAAAACTTTTCATCCAAATATTGCAATTTCTGAAAGTCTAGATTGAGACTCAGTGTCTCTAGATAAGTCCAGAATTGATACTTGTGAGTCTTGATTGAGATAGGGTAAGAGGCAAAGGGCAAAGGGGAGGCATCTGGGTTTTAACCCTTTCCCCGTTCACCTTTTCCCCTTAACCAGGAGATCTTGCAAAATCTTTGCCTCACATTGGACTCAGTAATCTCATTTTGAGTCTAGTATTAATATAGAAGAGTCTTATTTGAGATAGGCGATCGCGACTGATGAGATGTTGCTGGAAGCAGGATGCGGTAGACTGGCGACATGAGTGGGCGATCGCTTCAAGGACTAAATCAGTGCGAATTAGGGGTTGAAAAATTTAGTCCAAATCTAGTCCAGTAAAATTTTACGACTTCTAGAACCTTCGTTAATCAATAGTTTTACGGCTTTGACTATTTGCGAGCACCGCAGTTAGTCAAGCCTGATCACCAAAAAACCCCATTCGTTGGAATGGGGTTATGCTTACAACCAATCAAATCAGCTTTTATAGCCGTAGCCATCTTCGATGGGCGGAGGTGAGTCAGGAAGCTTTCCCAGTATCCGGGTTTGAGCCATTGCCTTGAGCTTTCTGACCAAAGCCATACTAATAAGTCACAGCAGCAAGGGCTTCCGCAAGAAAATCAATCGCATCCGTAAACTCTGCATCACTATAGTCGCTCTCATCAATGCCGTCCAAAACAGCATCACAAGCTACATCCAGGCTTTCTTGTCCGGCTTCGTTGAAAGTGATACCCATCTCCTCCAGGTCTTCAAAAGAGGCATCACATAAAACGACTAGATTATGCTCAAGGGCATCTGCTTCCTCTTCACTAAATTCCTGAGCAACCACTGGAGTTGCAATACCCAAACCTAAAAGGGCAACACAACCAGCAACCAAACCCAGACTTCTCTTAAACGACATAAACTCTCCTTGGTATAAACTGCAACTTGTCTGGAGTTGGTTTACGACCTGAGCTTATAGCTCTGCGACGCTCTAAAACTCCCTGCAAGAAGCATTTCTAACTAACTATACTCATGCCACTCATTGATACCCTTCTGTAATTTCACTTAAGTTTACAGAGCTTCCAGCTAACACTAGACCTCCTGCTCTCCTGATGGGGGGCGATCGCCCTCTTATACCAACATCAGTTCGGTTTAATCCCTTGCCTCACATTGCTTCATTAAGGGCAAGCTCATATAAAACGGTTTAAGGAGGGGATTGAAGCAGATTTCAATTGCAAGAGAATCCGTCTCATTTGAGACTTGTGCTCTCTTTTATAGACTCATTATGCGTCTCAAACTCTACTAATGAGACTAAAAATACAGTTCTCCTAAACTCCGATAGTGTTTCAAATTTATTAATAGCCTCCCCCTTGAATCGCCCGTTCCAACCTGAATGCGTACCGCTATAAATCTCCCAGTCCTAAGAGACTTTAAATGGGTTCCCAGACTTGGAGGTTAGGAATGGAAATTAAATAAGTTCGATATTGGGTAGGGTCGGGTTTTGCTGTCAAATCCATAACAGAGCACAGGTGGATCTGCTAAACCCGCCCGTACAGTTTGCGGATTTATTAAATTCACAATCCTTAGAGGGTGAAGCAGACCCACACGGTTAATATCAAATTGAGTCTAGTAATATCAATATTGGACTCATAAAGAATCTCAAATTCTCAAAATAAGACCAAAAAATACCCATCCCGTCGCCGTTAACACTGACCATAATTGGGCGAATCCGTCATTATAGAAATGTATCGATAGTGATGGTGAGACGTATGGGGAAGTTCGATATCCAAGCACCCTTTGAGCCAACAGGCGATCAACCCAAAGCGATCGCTCAACTCACCTCATTTGTAGATGGTAACCACCGTTATCAAACTCTCTTAGGAGCCACTGGAACCGGGAAAACGCATACCATTGCCCGTGTGATCCAGAATGTGGGTAAGCCTACTCTGCTGCTGGCGCACAACAAGACTCTGGCAGCGCAGCTTTGCAACGAGTTGCGCGAATTTTTCCCCGACAATGCGGTTGAATACTTCATCAGTTATTACGACTACTATCAGCCAGAGGCATACATTCCCGTTACGGATACCTACATCGCCAAAACGGCATCCATCAACGACGAGATCGATATGCTGCGTCACTCCGCTACGCGATCGCTGTTTGAGCGAAAAGACGTGATTGTCGTTGCCTCCATCAGTTGCATTTACGGCTTAGGGATTCCGTCAGAATATTTGAACGCCTCCATTCCCTTCAAAGTGGGGATGGAAGTTGATCAGCGGCAGATTCTTCGCGATTTAGCCTCCATTCAATACGAGCGTAACGACCTGGATCTGAGTCGGGGACGATTTCGAGTAAAAGGCGACGTATTAGAGATTGGTCCAGCTTACGAAGACCGGGTTATTCGCATCGAGTTTTATGGCGATGAGATTGATGCGATCCGCTACATCGATCCGATCACAGGTGCGACCTTGCAAAGCATGGATGCCCTTAACATCTATCCCGCCCGCCACTTTGTCACTCCAGAAGAACGCTTACAAGAAGCCTGTGAAGCGATCGAACAAGAACTGCGCGATCGCCTCGAAGAGTTAGAACGCGACAACAAACTCCTCGAAGCCCAACGCTTAGAACAACGCACTCGTTACGATCTGGAGATGTTGCGAGAAGTTGGCTACTGCAATGGCGTTGAAAACTATGCTCGTCACCTGGCAGGACGTATCCCCGGTTCCCCGCCAGAGTGCTTAATTGACTACTTCCCCAAAGATTGGCTGTTGGTGATTGATGAGTCTCACGTGACGATCCCCCAGATTCGCGCCATGTACAACGGCGATCGCTCTCGTAAAATGGTGCTCATCGATCACGGCTTTCGTCTACCCAGTGCTGCTGACAACCGTCCCCTCAAAGCTGAAGAGTTTTGGGAAAAAGTAAACCAGTGCATTTTTGTCTCCGCTACACCCGGTGATTGGGAATTAGAAGTCTCCGAAGATCGCGTTGCCGAACAGATTATTCGTCCCACCGGAGTGCTTGACCCTGAAATTTTTGTTCGTCCCACTGAAGGGCAAATTGATGATCTGTTGGGCGAGATTCAAGAGCGAGTCAAACGCAGCGAACGCACCCTCGTCACTACATTGACGAAACGGATGGCAGAAGACCTGACTGAATACTTGCAGGAGCGCAGTGTGCGAGTCCGTTATCTGCACTCTGAGATCAACTCGATTGAGCGGATTGAGATCTTGCAAGATCTGCGCGAGGGAACTTTTGATGTGCTAATCGGAGTCAACCTCCTCAGAGAAGGGTTAGACTTGCCAGAGGTTTCCCTGGTTGCCATCTTAGATGCCGACAAAGAGGGATTCTTGCGGGCAGAGCGATCGCTCATTCAGACCATTGGTCGGGCGGCGCGTCATATTCAGGGGCAAGCCATTCTCTATGCCGATAACCTGACAGACAGCATGGCAAAAGCAATCAGCGAGACTGAACGCCGACGGGCAATTCAAATGGAATACAACGAAAAACATGGTGTTGTTCCTCAGCCCATCGTTAAAAAGTCAAGTAACTCCATCTTGTCGTTTTTAGAGGTATCCAGACGGCTTAACGCCCAAGAGTTAGAGATTGCCTACGAACATTCTGAAGATCTACCTCTGGAGAGTATTCCAGATTTGATTGTTCAATTAGAGTCTCAAATGAAGGATGCGGCAAAGCGATTAGAGTTTGAAGAGGCAGCCAAGTTTCGCGATCGCATTAAGCATCTAAGAGATAAGTTACTCGGAAAACACGCTTAGTCGCTCTCAATGTTCACTCGACAGTCCTGTTTTAGCCGTGTTAAAGGGAGACTAACCTTTTGTTACTGAGCTTCTACCATCAAGCACAAGGCTCTCATTTGAACACATCGTCTCGTTCTAAGGGTGCGTTTCCCAAAGAATACCCTGAGTTTTGGCTTGATTCACGGAAGTTTTTCAGATCTGCTTTATAGCCGTAGTCACTTGAGTTAGGACGGGATGCAGGGGTTCCACTCTTGGCTGGGGGCGCAGCGCCCCACCCCCTTGTATTAACTGTCTCAACAGTTGCTATAGCAATTAGCAGGGCGGTTAGAGCAAGGAAGCACTACCTCCCATAGGGCTTCTACTCTCACATCCTGTATAACCGACTCCTCAACTGCTGTTGAGAAGACTATTGTTTCAACTCGGTATGTTTCTTGAAGTTAGGGTTACGCTGATGAGTTACGAGAGAGCGAAGGGTACTCTACAAGCACAACGCTTGGTCTAAATAGCCCCAGACCCACCCCAAAAGTACCAGCACTAACCTGAAACCTTTAGCCTGAACCATTTCCCGATGGAGTGAAGCGAAATATCCCTTCTTTAATCCTGGTTCTAACGAATCTCCGATTTACTCCGTGGTTTCACCTAGATATTTAAGTTCAATCTATATCAGGACTTAACCAAGTCAGGCTACTCCTTACTGATGCTTCTCAAAAATTAGGATGTTTCAGCGTTAGGATTTTGTAAACCTTGTCCTGTGAGCAATGAGTCTATGAACACGGTGAAATTCACAGTAGCTATTCCTACATACAACGGTGAACACCGATTACCGGAAGTATTGGAACGGCTGCGATCGCAGATAAACATAGAGCATCTGCCCATAGAGGTTATTGTCATCGACAACAACAGCAAAGACGGAACAGCAAGAGTTGTCCAGACGTACCAGGCAAACTTTCCCTATCCCCTCCGGTATGTTTCTGAATTGCGACAGGGAGCTGCCTTTGCCAGAAAACGGGCAATTGTTGAAGCCCGCAGCGAGTTAATTGGATTTTTGGACGATGACAACCTGCCTGCCCCAAACTGGGTAGCCGCTGCCTATCAATTTGCCGAAACACATCCCCTCGCAGGAGCATTTGGAAGTCGTATCCACGGTGACTTTGAAGTTGAGCCTCCCCAGGAGTTGCAGCGATTAATCCCGTTTTTAGCCATTACCGAGCGTGGTCCTAAACCCCTCCGCTATGAACCCAGCAAAAAAGTGTTACCCCCTTCAGCTGGCTTGGTCGTGCGAAAAAAAGCGTGGCTCAGTAGTGTCCCCCGGCACACCATTCTCAGCGGCAGGGTAGAAGGCTCGATGTTAACTGGGGAAGACTTAGAGGCGATCGCCCACATTCAACAAGCCGGATGGGAGATCTGGTACAACGCCCATATGGAAATCACCCATAAGATTCCCCGATGGCGGTTAGAAGAAGCCTACCTCCTGCCCTTCTTTCGGGGAATTGGGTTAGGTCGCTATGTCTCTCGAATGATGAGTGTGAAGCGTTGGCAAAGACCCTGGATGCTGATTGCTTATAGCCTCAATGATCTGCGTAAGATCATCATGCATCTCCTGAAATATCGGAACAGAGTGAGAACCGACCTGGCAGCGGCATGTGAAATGCAACTTTTTGTATGCAGTCTCATCAGCCCGTTCTATCTCTATAACAAAGGGTATTTTCGGAAGCCGCATACGCACCGATCGGAATCAAGCGACATCGCCATTCCAAACGGGCTGTAAAAATGGGCGTTGTTGATCTAATCTATGAATTTCGTACGGGCGGTTCGCGAACCGCCCCTCCCGCCGGAATATCTGCACAGAAATCATATTCGCATTCAGCAACGCCTAAAAATGGTTTACCGTCTTCACCCTTGATCAAGGCTATCCACCTCCAAAACCCCCACTAGCCCATCCATGCCTATGTCCCTTGACTTCACAGTAGCGATCCCAACCTTTAATGGGGCAAAACGATTGCCAGCCCTGCTCGAACGCCTGCGATCGCTCACCAACCCAGGAGCGATCGCCTGGGAGATTCTCATCGTTGACAACAACAGCAATGACGATACGGCTCAAGTCATCGCTGACTATCAGGCAAATTGGAACTACCCTTTTGCCCTGCGCTACTGCTTTGAACCAGAACAGGGAGCCGCCTTTGCCCGACAGCGAGCCGTCCGAGAAGCACAGGGCGATTTGATTGGATTTCTGGATGACGATAACCTGCCCGCCCCCGACTGGTTGACTGCCGCCCATACCTTTGCCATCGAGCATCCCGAAGCAGGAGCCTTTAGCGGTCAAATCCATGGGGAATTCGAAGTAGAACCCCCCGAAAACTTCCGCAAAATTCAGCCTTATCTTGCCATTCGCGGACACGGTTCTGCTCCACGGTTGTTTAGCCCCCCTGATTTACGGTTGCCTCCTGCTGCTTGCTTGATTGTGCGAAAACAGGTGTGGCTAGATAGCGTTCCGGCGCGTCAAATTCTCACAGGCAAACGACCAGGCGTTTTGGTGCAAGGGGAAGATTACGAACCCCTCCTCTACATCTATAAAGCGGGTTGGGAAATCTGGTATACCCCGACCCTGCACACCTATCACCAGATCCCCAAGTGGCGATTTGAGCGAGATTACTTACTGGCAGTTGCTCGTGGCAACGGATTAGCCACCTGTCAGCTGCGAATGATTCTGGCTCAACCCTGGGAGAAGCCAATCATCTTTGTGCGAACGTTGTTGGGTAATTTGCGTCGCGTCTGCGTTCATACCTTGAAATACCGCAATCAACTCAAAACCGAACTGGTTCCCGCCTTTGAGCTAGAGTTCTTTTGGGGGAGTTTACTCAGTCCCTTTTACTTTCTAAAACTCAACCTGCAAAACAAATCTAGTCGTTCTCATGGAGCTTGAGGCGTGTGTCACTCATTTCTGTGATTATTCCAGCCTATAACGCCGCCGATACCATTTCAGAGACGATCGCCTCTGTTCTCAACCAGACTTACTCCAACTTAGAGCTAATCGTCATAGATGATGGCTCTCAAGATGCAACGGTGGATATTGTCACCGCCATTGCCGATCCCCGTATCCAGGTTTTTTCCTACCCCAACAGCGGTGTTGCCATCAGTCGCAATCGTGGGCTTACCCATGCTACTGGAGACTTCATCGCTTTTTTAGATGCTGATGACATCTGGACACCCGATAAACTAGAAGCCCAACGGCAAGCATTACAAGCTAATCCCAACGCTAAAGTTGCTTATTGTTGGACTGATTGGATCGATCACAACAGCGATCGCATCGGTCCCTGTTGTCACATCACAGCTAACGGCAACGTCTATGCGGCTCTGCTCTTAAGTTGCTTTGTGGTCAGCGGATCAAACCCCTTAATTGCCCGTGAAGCCATCCTCGATGTGGGTGGATTTGATGAAACCCTGACAGCTAGCCAGGATTTTGACCTGTACTTACGGCTAGCCGCCCGCTATGAGTTTGTCGCTGTTCCCTCCCCTAAGGTGCTCTATCGTCGCTTGCCCAACTCTATGTCAACCAATCTAAAACGATGGGAGACCACGAGCTTGTTAGTCCGAGAAAAGTATTTTGAAAAGGCACCCGAACCCCTGCCGCGATCGCTCAGACGTCATAGCATTGGTAACTTTTACAAAGCCATGATTTTCAGAATTTTGAACGATCCTCCCCATCCGAAACAGGGAGTTGAGGCACTGCGAGTACTTGGGCAAAACCTGCGCTATGATTCGCGGTTGTTGCATCAACGGATCACGCTCAAATTATTGGCAAAAGCGGTGCTCATGATGGTGTTGCCCCCGGCGATCGCCACTCAGTTATTTACCCGATTTAAAGCCTTATCGAATATCAATGCAATTGTGAGTTTAACGATCTCTGATCCGAGGTTATTAACTTAATGTCTATGCCTCAAATTTCAGTTATTACACCCGTTTACAACGGTGAAAAAACGATTCGAGAGACGATCGCCTCCGTCCTCAATCAAACCTTTACCGACTTTGAATACATCATTATTAATGATAGTTCTGACGATCAAACCTTAGAGATCATCGCCTCATTTTCCGATCCTCGTATTCAAGTTTTTTCCTATCCTAAAGGCAACCTTCCCATCAGCCGCAATCGGGGTATTACACACGCCTCTGGAGAATATCTTGCCTTTTTGGATGCCGATGATGTGTGGACACCCGATAAATTAGAAGCCCAACTGAACGCCCTCAAAGCGAATCCTGAAGCGGCTGTAGCCTACAGTTGGACAGATTACATTGATGAATATAGTCAATTTTTGCGAGTGGGGAGCCATTTCACTGCTAATCAAGATGTGTACGCGCAACTGCTACTCATGAACTTTATTGAGAACGGGTCAAACACGCTCATCAAAGCCGAGGCGATCGCCCAGGTTGGAGGCTTTGACCCCAACTTACCTTCTGCCGAAGATTGGGATATGTGGTTGCGCTTAGCGGCTCAATATCCCTTTGTGGCTGTTCCCAAAGTTCAGGTTTTATATCGAGTATCTTCTCAAGCGATGACTCGTAACATCCCCCGCATGGAAGCTGCCTGTTTACAGGTAATAGAGCGAGCCTTTAGTCGCAGTCCTGACTCGCTACAATTCCTTAAACCCTTAACATTGGGTAACTTCTATAAATATCTAACCTGTAAAGCTTTGGAGGGAAAACCGCAACGCAAAAATGCATTACAAGCCGCTCGGTTTTTAACCCAAATTATCAAGAATGATCCGACGTTAATCAAAGAAAAAGTATTTGGAAAACTGTTATTTCGGATTGCAACTACCATTTTGTTTCCATCTGCGATCGCCGAAACAGTTTTCACCAAAACCGGAAAATTGTCAGACATTAAAACGCTGTATGGTTATCTTCGACTTAACCCCTCGTAGCCCAACTTATAGCCGTAGCCACCTGGGTTAGGACGAGGTGTAGGGGTGGAACCCCATACCCCCTCTGCCCTAAATAAAGGGGCGATAGCGATATAGCAAATCCGGCTCAACGACCACAATAGAGTAGGGGTAAGTTTTGCTGTTAAACCTCACTGAATTCAAGAGTTGTCTGCTAAACCCACCCCTACCGTAACTATGGTTAATCGAATGAATTTGATCTTAATTCGGACATGTGAGCATCTTGCCCAAATCGTCAATCCAAAATCCAAAATCAATATAAGGAGGATTAATTGCCACTAATCTCAGTTGTTCTTCCGGTTTACAACGGTGAAAAAACAATTCAACGTACTATCGAGTCCGTTCTAAAACAAACATTCTCAGACTTTGAGTTGTTAATTATCAACGATGGTTCAAGCGATCGCACCGTAGAAATCGTGACTCAGATCAATGACCCCCGCATCCGGTTATTCTCCTATCCGAATTCCGGAGTATCCGCCAGTCGTAATCGTGGCATAGCTCAGGCAACTGGAGAGTTTATCTCCTTCATCGACGCTGATGACCTGTGGACACCCGATAAACTGGCTGCCCAACTCAACGCACTGCAAACTCACCCGGATGCAGCCGTTGCCTATAGCTGGACAGACTGGATCGATGAGAGCGATCGCCCCTTACGTCCTGCTGGACGCAGCACTGCCAGCGGCAAAGTGTATGAGAAACTCCTATTGCGTGACTTTATTGAAAGTGGTTCCAACGTTTTAATCCGACGACAGGCACTAGAGATCGTTGGCACCTTTGATGAAACCCTCCCACCAACTGAAGATTGGGACTTGTGGTTGCGTTTGGCTGCCCAATATGAGTTTGTAGTCGTTCCGTCGCCCCAAATTCTTTACCGCGTTTCTACTCAATCTGCCTCTTGTAACGTCTGGAAGATGGAAGCTGTGAGCCTGAAAGTGATAGAGCGCGCATTTAACCAGGCTCCAACATCCGTTCAACCGCTAAAACCCCAAGTTCTCGCGAGTCGCTACCAATATCTCACCCTAAAAGCATTGGAGGGAGCATTGGAACGACGATATGGGCTGGTTGCTACTCGCTTTTTTTGGACAGCTATCCGTCATGATCCCAGTTGGCTTAGACGATCAAAATTGATGGCAACCATTTGGGCAAAGATCGCGATCGCGCTTCTCATCTCTCCCAAACGGGCATGGCGATCGCTCAAGCAGGTGTAAAATCCTCCCTCAAATTCGCCCTTGCAGCACGACGGGTCCCCCTTTTGTGGTGGGGTCAGTCGCCCCATCTACTGTAATGATCATCTGAGTTGGATTGTCACCGCACTGACGGGAGGAAGGCGTGAGTTGGATAATCCCCTGAGTGTTGCTGTTGAACTGACCACAATAGGTCAGGGTTGTTTGAGTGGGTAGGGCTGCCCATAAGCGATACACCCTGCCCGAAGGCAACTCTGGCAAATTTCTCACCAGAATGATCACCTCTTGCTCATCAGACACCACCAACCGACCGGAAGCCGTATTTGCCAGGTCAGACCCCTCCAGACTGTAGATCAGAGTTCCGGGTTGTTGTAGCGTATTCACCACAGGGCGAATGCTTTGAGCCTGCGTCTGTGCCTGTTGCAGGTCACGCTCCAGGGTTTGAATCGTCGCATTTGCCTGTTGCAGTTGAGATTGCAACGAGTAAAGCTGAAACCCTAACAGAGCGATAACACTGGCCGCGATCGCCCCTCCAACACTGGTCAAGACCCTAAAGCGATCGTTCATGACAGGCTTAGAACCCTGTTCTCTAAAGGAGCCTGAAACTGGTATAGAGGATTGGGATGGCTCAACCATCTCCCACTCTGCCTGTGCCGTCGCCCGAATCTGGCCCAACAACTGCTGTGAGGGTTGATACATCGGTAGGGTGTCTGCAAAGAGATTGAGCGTTGATTGTAGCTCCTCCAACTCGTTAGACAACTCAGGATGTTCTTCAATTAACGCTTCCCAGGAGGCAACCTCCTCATCACTGAGGTTGTTTAAGACATAACCTGCTGCGAGATCTTGCCAATTGTCGGGAAGTTCCGAGCGTGCCATAGTGAGCGATTGTTACCGTAAGTTTTGTAGGTGTTGACGAAGTTTATTAAGACCTTGGCGGGAGCGGCTTTTAACAGTGCCAAGAGGTAAGTTTAAGCGTTTGGCAATTTCGGTTTGGCTGATTCCTTCATAATAAGCAATTTCTAAAATCTCCCGTTCGCTATCTGACAAAACAGTGAGTGCCTCTTGTAGCAAATGAGACTGTTCATTCACTGACACATCGTCTAACGGGGGAGCCGTCTCCTGTTCAGAAGCCGATAGTCGCTGCCAGCGTTGTAAGAACCGATGGCGTGTCCCCTGATGACGCAATCTGTCAATCGATCGCGATCGCGTCAGTGTGATTAAAAACGTTTTCAGCGAACCGCGACTACTTTGATAAGTGTCCTTTTGCCAAAGTGTGAGAAATACCTCCTGGGTAATGTCTTCAGCCTCCTCTGTGCTTGCCAAAATTCGGTATGCCAGGCTATAAACCTGTTTTGCGTAGCGGTCATAAAGCACATCCAGGGCACTCATTCGACCTTCTCTCAACGCTACCAAAACATCCTCATCGGATGAGCGTTTGAGAGTTGCAATGTCGGGTGAAGGAAACTCAGAAGCCATTGTGGACGCGCAAACAGTAAGCCAGTCTGATCGTACACCCAAGCAACGATGGCTATCGCTTCCCATATAACATCAATTCGGGTTAAACACCTGGCGGATGAAGTCGCGGCTATGAGAGCCAAGTCTGCCTGCGCGGACTACCGGAAATCAAGGTTTGCCGAACCGACGCAGGTCGGTTTTGCGCTTGTAGCGGCGGTTTTAACCGCCAAGATCCTTATCCCGAACTCAGGTTATATAGAACAACCGGAGGGTTGGTCAGGACGGGAACCCCTGGTTAGGGACGTAGCCCCACACCCCCTGATTCTTACAAATCAAATGAACTGCTATATAAATACGAGAGCGATCGCTATTTGGATGTAGTAACACGGAGCATATAACAATCGGAGCATTTCTCTAAAGATTTTTTTAAACTTTTAAATCCAGTTGGGGGCGATCGCCGTATTTCATATAGAGGGTTGTTTATTCCATCCTCTTTAGCCATTGATGTTCTTCACCATTCACCGTGAAGCCGCAGTGATGTCTCTCAAACACTCGTTCTGAGCGTATTTCATTCCAATTCCGAGACTCATTGCTGACTATTTCAATTTCAAGCACTCATCATTATTTGCGTTCATTGCTGACCCTGGTTTAGCGATCGCTTTTGAGTGCCAACTTTTATCCAACATTGTCTATGGAGGATTAATCCATGCGTTTTCAACTGTTTAAATTGAGTTGTGTTGCCAGTGTAGTAGCGACTGCAATGGTAGCTTCTATCAGCCTTCCAGCCTATGCAGGTGCTTCAATGCGTTCTGAAGCGGCTCCAGCGACAACGGCGCAATCCCAACCATCAACTCAAACAGCGCAGGCAGGCACCATTGTTGATGTTGCTGCCTCCAACTCCGCATTTACAACGCTGGTTCAGGCTGTTCAAGCCGCAGGGTTAGTAGAAACCCTCTCCGGAGAAGGTCCATTCACGGTGTTTGCTCCCACCAACGAAGCCTTTGCAGCACTGCCTCCAGGAACCTTAGAAACCCTGTTGCGCCCTGAAAACCGAGACACCTTACGGCAGATTTTGACCTACCACGTTGTCGCAGGTGCCGTTGAATCCAGCGATATCCAACCCGGTGAAGTCACTACTGTACAGGGTAGCCCCGTGAATTTGAATGTGGCAAACGGTCAGGTGACCGTCAACAACGCGACCGTGCGAGCAGCAGATATTACCGCTAGCAATGGCGTAATTCACGTCATCGATCGCGTTATTCTTCCCCCTGGATTGTAAGAGCCGAGAGATAAAGGATGAAATGCAGCCAAATCCTTAACGGTTAGCCTGCATCCCGATTCTCCAAATGTTGGCTTACACCTAGAGCTTCTTGTAAGGGCGTTTTGCAAAACGCCCCTACAGGACTCATATTGCCTATTTTTGGCGATCGCCTCTAGCTTTTGTGCTTCATCTTTTATCCTTCTTCTTTCATCTTTTATCCTTCTTCTTTCTTCTCTTTTCCCTCTGATGGAGTTCTAAAAATGACAACGAATGGTACCACTTCAGTTGCATTAAGTACTGATCTTGTTAACGCATTAAGTTCACTCAATGTACAGGCAAGCGGCTTTGGCGACACTCGGATTAACAACGGAGTGGCTAGCTTTTCCATCACAGGAGGTTCTGTTGATCTCAACCAAACCAGAGTTGAAATTGCGCACAGTGGCGGTTTGACCCTGAGAGCAGGCAGCACCGAAGTCAGCTTAACGGATTTCGTTATTACAAACTTAGGAGGTCAAACTGTATTAACTGGATTAGTCACCGCCAATGGAGCAGTTGTTGCTCGTGCTCCCCTCTTTAACCTGACCGTTGGCAGTATTGGAACATCGAGAAGACAAAGACGAGACAATCTTGACATTAACAACGTCAGCGTTACGCTGAGTGATGTCGCAGCCAGTGCCCTCAATCAAGCCTTTGGTGTCACTGCCTTTGCTGCTGGATTCAACATTGGTACAGCTCAAGTCGATGCTTTTTTCAACCGAACTAACGGTAGCATTAGCGATCGCCAATTGCCCGTTCGAGACTTTCTTGGTAACACCTCTCTGTTTCCTGAAGCGACCCAGGATGTGTTGCCACGCGGCAGAACCAGAGTGGAATTAAGTGATTCCCTCGTCAATGCGTTGGGTTCTCTAAATGTTCAGGCAACCGGATTTAGCGGCACTCGCATTCGCAATGGAGTAGCTGACTTCCTCATTACTGGAGGAGCAACCGATCTCGACACCACCACCGTTGAAATCCTTCATGCGGGTGGATTGACCTTTAGAACCGACAGCACCGAAGTCAATCTGACCGACTTTGTGATAAGCAATTTGAATACCCAACCCGTCATTACCGGAACCGTCATTGCCAATGGTCGGTTGCTGACTCGCGTTCCTCTATTTGGCTTACAAATTGGAGGAGTCACAGCGACCGATCGCGGCAGTTTCACTAACCTGGATCTCACCAACGTTGACGTTACCCTCAGTGCCAGAGCCGCACGCACCCTCAATCGAGCCTTTAGGGTAAATGCCTTTACCGCCGGATTTGAGATTGGCACCGCTCAAGTCGATGCCTTCGTTGCTTAGTACAACTCGTCGTAAATAGGGGTGGGAATTCGGGGTGCAGGGGTTCCACCCCTGACTGGGGGAGAAGCCCCCATACCCTCTTGGTTTTATTTCCAAGCCCTATCTGTGAATCACAGTACTTAGGCTTGTGGATTGAATCAATCCGCAAACAGTACGGGTGGGTTTAGCAGACCAGTCTGCACCTTGTAACGGATTGGACAGCAAAACCCGCCCCTGACCCAATATCGAACTTATAGCCGTAGCCACTCACCTTCTATGGGGGGAGCTACTGATCCATGTTGGGAAGAATACCACCCTTTCTTCCAGTTCTCATCTGGCTGTATTTGTGCGAGGATGCAGGCGATCGCGATGTGTGTCAGCAAAACGGGTGTCCTGCGCATCGTGGTGTAGCAGATTGCAAAAACCGCCAGAGAGGAACCTGACGTATGACGACTGAGAAATCAATAGCTCATCAAAACATTTACAACAACGCCGTTACCGGAGCGACAGCCAATCCAGTCATGCCCAATCCTGATGCTGAGGATGAGCACTTTATTGGTGAAGTCAACTATGTTTTGAGTAACGCCGTTGAGTTAATTCGGGTTTTGATTGGGGCACATCAGTCAGCGATCGCCATCGTAGTTCAAGAAGATTGGAGTTCGATTCGCAAATTCTTTTCCCTCTCAGAAAAATACGCGGCTTGGGCAAATTACAGCACCCCTGCAACCGGATATGGCACCCATGGATGGCTATTACGCCACAATCAACCAGTACGCATGACTCAAGCCGAACTGGAAGCTCATCCCGAATGGAAAGGGTTTGGTGGTGAGGCAGGCAAGCATCCTCCCATGCGAGGATGGTTAGCCGCTCCCATTATTGGACGGGATGGTACAAATTGGGGGTTGCTTCAACTCTCTGATAAATACGAGGGTGACTTCACCGAAGAGGATGAGAAGCATTTTCTTAAATTTACCGAACTCGTTTCAGCTACATTAGAGGCACTGTGGGAAGTGCGAAATCTCCGCAAAAAAGCAGCTTGAGCCGCTTTCCCCTCTCAAATCACAATCCATCCTTTGACAGAATCAACAAAAAATAAGCTAAGTCCGCAGTGCGACGTTCTCTGACAGGAGTGATTTTAGGATGCAGATAACTGGACGATCCGTTATTACTCTTTAAGGAGCACATCCAATGGCTGCTGTTAATCCAATTCAACTGCAAAAGCACCTCAAGGGGATGGATTACCCCGCTAGTAAGCAAAGTCTAATTGAGCACGCTAAAAAGCATGGTGCCGACAAAACTGCTCTGTCTGCCTTAGAGCAATTACCCGATGAGGAATATGAGACTCCTGCTGATGTCAGTAAGGCGATTGGTCAAACAGAGTGATATCTGTTTACAGAGAATCTATCTTAAGGTTGAGAGGGGATCAGCCTCACCTTCAGGAGAATAAGAAAACCTAATGAGAAGCGTCAAACCCGGCGATCGCCGGGTTTTTTTTGCCTCTCACTACCTTATCCTCAGCGTGTAACTCAAGTCCAGTGCAGCGTCACACCTTATTTTTAGGATTGTTGGTGTGAGCGAGACGCTTACGGCATGAGCAAGATGCTCGCACTACCCTAACTTTCAACTGTGACGTAGCACTAGGCACTAATTAGACTTGGGGTTGGTAAGCTAGATGGGGTTAAGCAGGGCGTAGACACAACCGGAGGGTTGCCGGGCTTAGCAATAATATATCCCTGGACAAAATCAACTCCGCGATCGCAGACCCAATTTAACTCCTCAAACGACTCAATGCCCTCGGCAACTGTCTTGATCGCCAATCGCTGAGCGATTTCCAAAATCTTTTCGGTAATCGATGCTTTATAAGGATCTTGGTGAACTCGACGGATCAATTCCATATCTAGCTTGATAAAGTCTGGACGCAATTGATGCAACAAGTTGAGACTGGAGGAACCTGCCCCAAAGTCATCCAACGCCACCAAAAAACCCGCTTCACGGTAATACCGCAAGATCAACATTAGATGGCTCAGATCTTGTGGATGGTTAGACTCAACCACCTCAAACACGACGCGATCGTGAGGAATGTTAGCTTGATCGATCGCCTGAACCGTTGTCCTCAAACAAGACACCGGATCGTAGACCGCAACGGGTGTGAAATTGATAAAAAGGTGGGCGTCTAAGTTGTGGTGGTCCGCGCCACGAATTGCACTGCGCCGCGCTGCCAGATCGAGTTGCGATAGCACTCCTGCTGAGTGAGCCGCCTCAAACAGAGCACCCGGCATCACCAAATCGCCCCGCTCATCTACACCTCGCACCAGAGCTTCATAACCATAGATTTTGGAGGTGTTGTTGGCGTAGACCAGGGGTTGAAAATGAGTCGTAAACTGGTCTGTCGCCAACATATCCAACAGCCACTCCGATTGGTTGAGTTGAATCAGGCGTTGCAAGGGCATCATGTCACCAAAGTCATGCAACTGGGGAGCCTCTGTGTGTGGCATGAGCAACACTTGAGTGTTTTCGATTTCAGGCGACGTCAGTACCGTGGTCAAGCCCACCAGCATCTCAGCCTGTTCTGGATTGTATGAAACACTTAATCCTCGTTGATGTCGCATTACTTCGTACTGAAGCTCAAGCTTGTCGAGGTAGCTAGCCATCTTATGCAGCGTGTGTATCGATGGAAACCACAGATGGAGCAGATTAGCTCTTTTAACGCGACAGGGCAAAGATTGACAACGATTGCAGCGACTGGAACTCTTATTGGTGTGCTTCACGTCTAACAGTAAGTATTTGTACTTATATATGGTTTATTTCTAGCAGAGATAGAGCACCCGAAAACCTGCTACTTAAGCATCCTTCTTCGATTTGCCAACTTAATCCACCTAAAGGCGGAAGTTAAGAAATGTAACTATTTCCTTTCATAGTTTATAACCTTTAGTGGCCCAGATGAAATCAGGCGTAAGCAAGGTTGCAGAGGAGTCCGCCAAACCCCACCCGTACAGGATTTATTCAATCCACAATTCTGAGCAATTTGCAGCCGCAGAATGGCTCCCTGGGTGGATAGTGCGACCCATGAATCTCGTTATTCTTTTGGGGTATGGCAACCGAAGGGCTGGTTAGGACGGAGCGCAGGGATGGAACCCGTAGCTGGGGGAGCAGTTCCCACACCTTTGTCTTAACTGTCTCGACAGTTGTTACATAAGACGATGCAGCAACAAGGAGTAACGAATGACCACCTCAAGTGTGACTGCACCTGAAAACACTGTTTCAGCGATTTTGCAAGATCGGGCGCAAGTTGATACCATCATTCGCCGTTTACTCGATCAGGGCATTTCACGCGATCGCATTTCCGTCATCGGCAAAAACTTTCATACCGAAACCCGCATCTCAGGCTTCCTAACCCGCAAAGATCTAGTTCTCGGCGGGCTAAGGCAAGGCGGTATCTTTGGATCATTAGCAGGGTCTGTCTTGGGCTTGCTGACCGGGGTAGGGGTTCTCTTCATTCCCTTTGTGGGTACGGTCGTCGCAGCAGGACCCATCGGGGCAGTGTTGTTGGGGGCGGCAACTGGAGCGATCGCTGGAGCCGCTGGAGCCGGGTTAGTTTCCACCTTCGTGGCGTTAGGATTGCCAGAAGACAAGGCAACTTTGTATCAAACCCGGGTTGAAGCAGGGCATTTTTTAATGATGGTTGAGGCAGGTGCCAATCAGATGCAAGAGGTGCAAAAGCTGCTACAAGAGGCAGGTGGAGACGAAATTTCCATCATCAATACGCCATTACCTCGCCAGCGATCAGGGCAGATTGAGGCCCCCACTCATCTCGCTCCAGAAGTGCGATCGCACTTGTCAGAAGCAGCCCAACAGGTCTATATCGATCGCTACAATGCGGCTCTCATTGAAACCAATGACGAACAGCAAGCCGAGCACATTGCCTGGGATGCCGTGCATCAGCAGTTTGACGAAGACGAGCATGGAGTCTGGTCAAGACAAAAAGCGGGCGTTTAGCCACTAACCACTCACCGACGATTGCTGCGTCACCTCCAGAATAGTGGACACAAGTTCTGAGACTTCGACGGGTTTTGCTAAGTGCCGTTGAAATCCACTGGAGAGGGCTTGTTGCCGATCAAAAAAGCTAGCGTATGCGGTTAGAGCGATCGCCGGAATTTGTCCCACGTCTGACGACCAGGCTCTCACCTGTCGCAACAAAGTATATCCATCCTGTCGTGGCATAGCGATATCGCTCACCAACACATCGGGTTTAGCCCGAGACAAAACTGCCAATGCCTCGCTAGCTGAAGCGGCTGTGGTTACAGTGGCACCCTGTTGTTGCAGCACAAACGCTATAAACTCCCTGGAGTCTTGCTCATCATCGACAACCAGAATATGAAATCGTTGCAGGTCGGCTAACGGTTGAGCAACAGGGATCGCTGAATCCGATGAAGAATTTGGGGTGAGGTGTCGCTGAAACCGGATGGGATCTTGTACTGGTGGCAGGGGCAACCTGACGACGAAAGTAGACCCCAACCCCTCTCCCGGACTCTCTGCCCACACAGTCCCACCGTGTAGTTCCACTAAATTGCGAACAATCCCTAAGCCTAGCCCCAACCCACCAAATGCCCGTGTCGTCTTGGCGTCAGCTTGTTGAAAGTAGTCAAACACATAGGGCAAGAAATCAGCATTGATGCCCTTGCCTGTGTCGGTGACCGTGATTTGGGCATAGGTGGGCGTGTGGAGGGTAGGGTGTGGGGGGTGTGGCTCAACTACACTTGTCAGTCGAGGTGTGGAATGGGGGATGTAGTTGAGAGTTTCCCTGTTCATAGTTTCCTGTTCCCGATGTCGCACCTGGTCTAGCCTGACCTCAACTCGCCCCCCAGCAGGTGTAAACTTGACCGCATTTGAGACTAAGTTCCAGACAATTTGTTGTAACCGATTGGCATCTCCGAGAATAGGTTGAAGGGTTGAGTCGAGTTTAGTGTGAAGCTGAAGTCCCTTTGCTTCTGCCGACAGACGCACCGTTTCAAGAGCAGCAGCGACTGCGGATGTTAAATCAACGGATGTGATGTTAAGAGAGAGTTTGCCACGCAGAATCCGAGAGACATCTAGCAAATCTTCAATAAGTTGAGTTTGCAACTGAGCGTTTCGTTCAATTGTTTCCAAAGCACGATCAGTCGTCGCACCATCAAATTGACGTTGACGCAGCAACTTTGCCCATCCCAAAATTGGATTAAGTGGCGTTCGTAACTCATGCGAGAGCACTGCCAAAAACTCATCTTTTGTGCGGTTCGCTGCTTCGGCTTGCGCTCGTGCCTGCCGTTCTGCCTCCAGTCGCCGCTCCCGTTCCAATTCCACTTGCTTGCGCTCAGTCAGGTCAATGACAAAACTCACACCGCGATCGTCGCAGTTCTCCAGCATCACCCCACCCAGAAACACAGAAACGCGACGATTATCCTTGCAAATGTACTCCTTCTCAACGGGTGCGGCGGCTCCAGTTTGCCTCATCTGGGCGATCGCCTGATCACTCAAATGCAGTTGCTCCGGAGGGGTCATATCTCGCCAATTCAATCGCCCCATCTGCAAATCTTCTCGTGAATAGCCCACCATTTGCAGAAACGCATCATTGGCATCGGTGATAGTGCCCTGCACATCCCAAAAAATACAGCCTACTAAATTTGCCTCCACTAATCGCCTAAACCGAGACTCGCTCTCTCGCAGGGCTTGCTCAATTCGCTTAAGCTCAGTCACATCCATGGCTGTGACACCTATCCCACTGACATAGCCATTGGGCAAACAGATGGGGTAAAAGCTAACTAAACAATGGCGCAGAAATCCTGCCACATTGACCCCACTCAGTTCTTGATTAAAAATGGGTTGTTTTGATTGCATCACCTGTTGCAGAGTGGGAGCTAAAACAGGTGCAAAGTCTGGTAACACATCCCATATTGTGCGATTAAGGTGCTCCGTTAGTGGAACTCCATTAATTTCTGCGAGAGCATCATTAAGGTGAATGTAGCGTAACTCGCGATCGAGAAACGCTAAACCAATCGGTGAACCGAGCAAAAGTGCGTTGAGTAAAACTTGATTTGTTTGTAGTGCAATTTCAGTTCTCTTGCGCTCAGAAATATCGACTGCGGCACCCGTAATTCCAATGACGTGCTGGTGTTCGTTGTATAACGGCTCAACTGTTAAATCGAAATAAGAGGTTTGTCCCTGTAAAGGAATTTTGACCTCCGTTCTGACTCCGATTCCAGTTTCCAATACACGTTGCTTAGTCTGCATAACCTGTGCTGCAACATCCGGTGGCAACAGGTCGCTATCCTGTTTACCAACAATCTCTTCAGGCAAACGACCGAATTTTGGGTTGTTATAGAGCCAGCTATAGCGTAGCTCGTGATCCTGATTAAAGATTGTGATGGGCAGGCTTTTGATAGCGACTCTCAACCGTTCTTCACTGTGGCGTAACGCCTCTTCGGTTTGTTTACGTTGAGTGATGTCCAACGTGATGCCTGCCATTTGAATCGGCTCTTGTGCGTCGTTGTAATAGGCTCGACCGATCGCCGCAATCCATCGGACATGATCAGGCTGAACAACACGGTATTCAACATTACACGTTGACTGATCGGCGATCGCCTGCTTAATCGCTTGATCAACTCGGTTGCAATCGTCAGGGTGTAATGCATTGAGAAAAGTAGCGTAATTCAGTTCAGTAGCAGGATCGAGTCCCAACATAGCCTTGCAGCGATCGGAGCAGATAACCCGTCCCGAAGCAAAATGGTAATCCCACATCCCTAAATTTGCGCCCTCTATCGCTAATACCAGGCGATTTTCGCTCTCCTTCAAAGCGAATTCTGTTTGCTGCAAATCCTCAATGAGAGTTGCAATCGATGAAACACACTCCTCCAAAGGAGGGTGAGTTAGCAGATGATCGGTTTGAGAAAGATGGCTTGTTTGCAGTTGAGTCTGAGCGGGCAGATGAGACAAATTACGCCGTTCTAACTCATCGACACGACGACGCAACATCGCCAGTTCCTCAATTAATTCGTCCTTCGTCTTTTCATGATCAGGCATTGTGATTCAGCTAATTCAGAAGGAAACCTTATTCCTACTATAGGGTGAAGAACAAGACGTGAGAAACATAGCAATGCTTCATAACAAACATTAGAACAGAGTTAGAGGGTACAAAGGGTTTCACCCCTGAAGTCCTCCTCTCCTTTGTTCTAAAGGATGTAGCGACAGCGATCACGGTTACTATTTTTCGTACAGTACGAAGTACTGTACAACTGTATAGCGCAAATAGGCACTATACATTCTGATAGATAAAGACGATTAACGGCTGCATTTCTACTTCTAACATCTGCCTGTAGAAGGAGTTCACATTAAGCTTTAGGGAATGATTAATGTGTCAATCACAGTTCTTTCAACATTACATTTTTTGGAGTAACCGATGTAACAAAACGGTTTGAACCTCTAACGTTTTATACCCTACCTGCTCAAATAAAATAACAATTTTGTCATTCTCATAACGCATCACCGTTCCCTCTCCCCAGGATTTGTGAGCTACACGGCTGTCGATTGCATAGGGTTGATGGCTCAATTGCTCCGTATGTTGTTGCGTAGTTCCAGTCTTACAGTTGTCACAGTTATCACACGGAGCCTCAAACTGCTCACCAAAATAATTGAGAATGTATTCTCGACGACAACTTCTTGACTCTGCATATCCGCGCATCATTTCTAAACGCGATCGCTCAAATTGCTGTCGTCGTTCTTGCACTTGAATCGCCGCCTCAGCTGTCTCTTGTGCCGTCATAGGTGTTTCTGTCGTCGTCACTTCTCCTGTCGGCAATGTCTCTACAGCACCCACTTCAGATAAGTGATTTAACGCACTTCTAACCTTCGTTGCAGATAACTCAACGTGTTCTTTTAACTCCTTCGGTGAAATGGGTTCTTCCTGACTTTGCAAGATCTCTGAAACTTACTCAAGTTGATCTGTGTCAACCTGTCCTCCACTTGCAAAAAAGCGACGCAAATTTAAGTCTTCTGGTTTGTAAAATAAGACTGCTCGCGCAGGTTCACCATCTCGCCCAGCACGCCCAATCTCCTGGTAATAAGAGTCAATAGAGTCACTGATATCCGCATGAAACACAAATCGCACATTGGGCTTATCAACTCCCATTCCAAAAGCCGTCGTTGCGACTAACACATCAATTTCATCTGCCATAAATGCCGCTTCGACCTGTTGCCGATCTGCCGCTCTCATTCCAGCGTGATAAAAGTGCGATCGCCATCCTTGTTCCGTTAATGCTTCAGCCAATTCCTCTGCCCGCTTGCGCGTAGCAATATAAACAATACCGGGTTTATCGACCTGAGCGATTTGCTTTAGCAAACTGTCCTGCTTTTCATCCGCACTTTCAAATCGGTTGACACTTAATGCCAGATTGGGGCGATCGAATCCTTGGACAATCACCGCTGCATTTTTCATGCCTAACCGCTCCACAATTTCAGCGCGAACGGGAGGTGCAGCTGTAGCCGTCAATGCCAGAATTCGAGGGTGTCCCAATGCCTCAACCACCTGGTTTAAGCGCAAATAATCAGGGCGAAAGTCATGCCCCCAGGAGCTGATGCAGTGGGCTTCGTCCACCACAAACAGAGATGGTTTTGCGGCTTGTAACCGCTCCAGAGTTTCCGCCTGATTAAACTGCTCAGGAGCTAGAAACAGGAACTCTAAATCTCCTTCCTCTAGTTGCTCAAACGCTTTTTGCCGTTCCGCTGTGTTCAGCGTGGAGTTGATCACACTTGCCTCACCCACATCTTGATCCGCGATCGCCTTGGCTTGATCACGTTGCAACGCAAGCAGGGGAGACACCACCACAGTGACACCCGGAATCAAAAAAGCTGCCATCTGATAGATCGCTGACTTACCTGACCCAGTTGGCATCACGGCTAACGTGTCATGTCCCTGCAAAACTGACTGAATAGCCGCTTCCTGTCCAGAGCGCAACTCCTCATAGCCAAACCGTTCCTGGGCAACCTGATGCAGATTTGGCTTCTTCTGTTTACTCATACTCAGTTCAAACCTATACAGTGTCGGGCGTGGCGTTTGGCAGACAACCTCGTTAGTTTAAGAGGTTTTCGCTCAAATGCCGCGCCCTGACAAAATCTCGACGTTATTTAAGGGGATGATTCCTAGATCTCAGGTGAGAAGCTGTCAGCATTCTTGAGTTCGCTGGGTTTCACAAACCCAACGTAAGCAGCCGCGATCGCAGTCAGTGCGTTAAACCAGACATTGTTACCAAAGATGGGCATCAGACCAAAAGTGGTGTTAGTAAAGGGCAACAATCCCATTACTGCAATCAGAGCATAGGCGATCGCAAAACCTCGGTTATACACCAGAGAACCACTCAAACTTGTTGCCGAAGCCAACCCTAAAACACCCACAACAATATGCACGGCATTATGCAATAAATTAGTAGGAAATAATCCCAATACATAACCGTAACCATCATCTAAAAGCAGCCGAGGAGCATCCACTGCAACATCGGGAGAACCCGCAGGGAGTGTCATAAACCCTGGAATAAATCCAGCAATACCAACTAATAAAAAGAGAGCTCCAATAATAAAGGCAAAAGCTCGCTCAAGGGATTCAGTACGTTTGATTAAATCTGAAGATGCTTGCATTGTCATTTCCTCAATAATTGAAGTTAGCGTGACCCATTCAATACACAATCTCTACAACCCAAGCTATAGCCGTAGTCACTTGGATTAGGACGAGGTGCAGGGGTGAAACCCCTGACCGGGAGCGCAGCCTCCACACCCCCTTCTGCCCTAAATAAAGTGGCGGTAGCTATATAGATTTATCGTTCAGAGAGATTAGAGAATTGGGATTCTGCTAAACGCTATTTGAATTCACTTCACTACGACTATTAACTGTGCTTAAAAAATTAGATGATTTTATCTAGCTTTAGTTCTATTTAAGTTACCAACCCTTATTGAAGGGTGCTTGGAAGGGTTAACTGGAAGTACCCTGATTCAAAATAAACACCTTCATAAAAAAAAGGAAGCATTCCTTTTGGAATACTCCCCTTTTTTATTCTTTTACCACTCTTTAGTATCTACAACATTAGAGGGAATTGCTATCAGAATCCTGCCGTTTAATTAATTCATCTACAGGAGATTTATGGTTAAACCGAATCCCTAAAAAGACATCGTACAAAAAGCTCCAAAAACTCTTACCTTGCAAAATACCGAGAGATTGATGGCATCCTTTCGCATCTAACAGAGGCTGAGTAGCATAGTAAGCCGTTTGATAGTGATACCAGGGAATTGAAGGCCACAAGTGATGAATTAAATGATAGTTTTGTCCCATGATGAGCAAGTTGAGGATCGGACTGGGATACACTCTGGCATTTTTCCAGCGATCGCGCTCTTGAAATGGACGATGGGGCAGGTAATCGAAGAACAATCCCAGAGCCAGACCCACCACTAACGCTGGAGAAAACCAGAAGTTAAAAATGTAGCCGATGAAGTCGTATTGAATGGCGAAATAAACGACAGTCGCCACAATCAATCGCGCAATAAACCACTCCAACAACTCAAACTTGCGCCACAATCGCCGCTTAAAGAAATAGATTTCGTGATAGAAAAAGCGAGCCGCAATTAAAAAGAGCGGTCCTCCTGTGGAAACAAAATGGTCGGGGTCATTGTCCGGGTCATTCACATTGGCATGGTGTTGCATATGAACCCGCGTAAACACAGGAAAAGAAAACCCCAACATCAGGGCACTGCCATGCCCCAAAATGGCATTCATGATGCGATCGCGATGAGCCACATTATGAGATGCATCATGAATCACCGTTCCGACCAGATGGAGGGCAACCACATTCATCAGGAAGCAGCACCAATCAACCCAATGCCACCGCCAATAACCTAATGTTGAAATCACCACCATCACAACCGCTGTAAAGAACATCAACAGGGTTGGATTAAAATCACCCGGTGGTCCTAAAAGCTCTCGCGGCACGGTCGAGGTTGTCTTGACCTCCGGTGTTGCTTCTTCTACCACCGCCAGGGGCTGGGTTGCCTCCGATATCACACTTACGCTCCTTTGTAACGCCCTTTGCGTAGTATAAGATACCGTGTAACTTCAAATAAAGTTTTATGAAATTAACTCATTTAATAGATACCTAGACTTTTCCTGTAATCCGCTAATAGCTAGGGTTTGAGGGGCTTTGGAGCAAATTTGAAGAAAAGAGGTGTGAGTGCTCGACATAAGTACTTTAATCTTTCATGAAAAGTTATATCGTAAGGCGGTGGCACTCTGGTAACTCCGTTTGTACATAACAAGTTAGGAGTATTCATGAGAGCGATCATTTATGTGGATTTTTTGTTGTGGAATGTACCGTTCTGCTTCCACTTTGCAGTTTCAAGTTACGACCGAGTTAGTGCAAAGCAAAGAAGCGGGTCGAGTCGTTGGTTGGATCGATGCGAAACGATTTTCAGAAGTGCGAGATGCTTATCCTGATACGCAAGCCTTTAAGGTAATTAAGGTACACGAATGCACAGATGCAATTCAATCAGAATTCCTGCGAGGAAATGCGATCGGCATTTATACTTTTCGTGACATTCGGGATGTCTACGTTTCGATGATGCGACAGCGGTTAAAGTCATTTGCTGACATTTGGCAAGAGGGCTTTTTAGAAGCCTGTTTGGACAATTACAAAAAATGGACAGAACTGCCCAATGTTCTCGTCTCCAAGTATGAGGAGATTATGTCTGACCTGAGCCATGAAGTGTGTCGTATTGCTTCCCACCTCAGCATTTCACTGCCTGCAACCGCTTCAGAAGCGATCGCCAATAACTATTCCCTTGACGTGCAACAGGCACGCATTGAGCAGTTCAAAGAAAAGTTGTTGCAAACCCCACTCAATCCCGACGACCATCGTCAAATGGTGGACTATCACGATGAAAAAACCTTACTGCATATGAATCACATTGATTCCGCTAAGGTGGGCAGATGGCGCAATGACTTGACTGACCTGGAGATCGCCCACATCGAAGAAAAAGTTCGCGAGTGGTGTGATCGCTTTGGCTATACGCCATCAACTTTTTTGCGGACATAATTCCACTTGCAAAGACGTTTCACGATATGTCTTGACGGAATCGATCGCCCCTTTGTGTCAAAAGGTACAGACGCTGACCCTACATTTGCGTAAAAATAAGAAAAGCCTGGTAGCCCCCCTACCAGGCAAGAGAATTCGTTGTTTACTCTCCTAGAGTAAGTTGAGTGAGAGGCGATCGCCTTCATGCTGCTGTGTCACCTCAACGGGTGATTCAGCGATCGCCTTCCACGGCTGTTAACGCCAACCTACAGCTGAGGTGCTCGTTACAGTTCGCAGATCCCGTGTGATTTCCAGGGTGTAGTTAAACGGTGACCCAGCCGACGTGAGCGGAGTCATCGCCGAACCATCTGGACGACGGGGTGAGAACCAGGAGTTTGCATTGACGACTAAATTGCCATTGGCACCGACGGATAGCCCAGTCACAGCCAGCGAATTGGTTCTACCGTTGTTGTTGGCTGACAAATAAGCCGCATTGGACATCGTACCCGTTCGAGGATCGATTCGAGCTAGAACAGCCACCTTCGCTCCGCCACCATTTCCATAGCTTCGCAACCAGTTTTGGGTGGCACTGCCACTCACTCGGCGGAAATCCTCGCTAGGAGTGCCCTGCGTACCGTCCACGCTGAAGACGGCATACAGATTTGTGCCATCCCAGAACAAGCCATATCCGCGTCCATCGGCTCCGGTGACTTCGTAATCCGTGCGAGTCCAGTTGTTAGCCGGGTTAGCACTGTCAAAGCTGCGGATGATGGGGTTTTGGTTGATGCTTGTGACCTGCTGGGTGCCGATGTAGATGGTCTGGGTGCCGATGGTAATGCGGGCTGCTCCTCTAGAAGCGATCGTTGCCTGACTATCACCTGAACCAAACTTCACGTTGTTGCTAACGATAGACGCAGGTAGGGCACTACCACCACCGCCACCACCAATCGGTACAGGGGTTGGAGCAGGCGCAGGTACAGGTACGGGAACAGGTGCCGGGGCAGGCGCAGGGGTGGGTGTAGGTGCCGTATCGTTGTCAGTGATGGTTAACGTGGCTGCATTTTGTGAACCGAGTTGCCCGTTAATGGGGTTAGTCAACGTAATGCGAATGGTTTCGTTTCCTTCTACAGCCGTGTCATTCACAACAGGAATGGTAAAGGTGCGGCTGGTTTGACCACTCGCAAAGACGAGGGTTCCAGAGGTATTAGTGTAGTCTGAACCGACCGTTGCCGTGCCACCTGCGACCGTGGCGTAATTTACTCTTGCTTCTCCTACACTGCTGCCCGTCCGGTTGACCGTAATCGTGGCTCTGGTGCCACCTTCGCCAATGCTGTAGTTTGCCGTGCTAAACGCTAGACTGCCTGTTGTAGAGGCTGGGATCGGGGCTGGAGAGGGAGCCGGAATTGGGGCAGGTGCCGGAATTGGAGAGGGAGCCGGAATTGGGGCAGGGCTAGGCGAAGGAGCATTCCCAGGCAGTGCTGCAAAATCCTGGCTGGTGATCAGGTTGCTATTAACTCCCCGAACGCGAGCGAGATACTCTCCTGTGACGCGATCGCGAATCACAGTATCTCGTCTGTAATCTCCCTTTCCTTGAGAGATGCTGAGGCGATCAAACGTTAATCCGCCTTCTAATCTAAAGCGATCTTGCCCATCGGCAAAGTCGGTAATGATGTCTGTTTTTCTGAGGGTTTTATTGCCATTTCCGGGCGCGAGCACGAATGTGTCGTTGCCGCTGCCACCTGTGATTGTGTCTTTGCTTGTGCCACCGTTGAGAACGTCATTGCCACTACCACCCATCAAGGTGTCGCGACCCGATTCGCCTGAGAGCATGTCATTACCACTTTCGCCAAAGAGGCGATCGTTGCCGTTGCCTCCGGTAATGAGGTCATCGCTACTGCGCCCACGCAGCGTTTCAGAGCGATTGCCTCCTGCGATCTGATTCGTGGTTTTTGCCCCCAACGATTTGCCATTTCTCCCTCTCAACCAACGAGTTGCAACCTCGTCTTGCCCTCTGACCAGAGCACTGCCCGACTGAGAAGCGGACAAGCTAGAGTCAAGGGGACTTTGAGGGGTCAACGCATCTGGTGTTGGCACCAAAGTGTTGGTTGAATTGGTTTGAAATTCTGTAGAAAGCACTGGCATTCCTCCGTGCATTATTGACTGAACAATTCGCACTGGTTGAGTGTGCGAAATGATGTCACCCTGCGACTAAACCTTCAAAAAGAGCATGATTGGTGGGTTGAAATTCACAGCAAATTGTCAGCTCAGCAGATTGAATCACCTCTCAATGGATGAGAAGTAAACTGGCAATAGCTGCGATCTCTTGCTACTTGGAAAAAGTGGTAAATGCTATGTTGAGTTTGGGTTTAGCCTTTGCAATTAACTGATTTGAGACAGCATTGGCTTCAGCACCCCATCAACAGAAACTTCATCAAATCACGCTTCTACTTTATAGTCTCTTCACAAGCAATTTTAGTTCCCGAAGGGCGATCAAAAATTTTCTAATACCTGATTCGGAAGCTAGAATTTGTGAAAGAAAATGGCTGAGATGCTTGCTTCTGAAAGGGTTTAATCGTTATTTACAACGTTAAACAATTCTGTTTTGAATGTATTTCAGAATACAAGATCAGACGTTTTTCTGGCAGAATGCCCAAGACGATACTAACCTGACGATACACCAATCTAATCAAAAATTAGATAAGAGCAGCTCCATCAATTTGAAGAACAGATAATTGATCTTCTGTCAACCCAGATTGAAATGGGTTACATCGATCGCACCAAATTTCTTCAGATTGAGATGCTTTTGCATCTTCCTATTCTCTGTTTTAACCAACATGAAAACTTTACGTCTTCAGCAGTTTCTCTGAATCAAACCTTGATTTATTTGGGTTCAGGTTCGAGAGTTACAACGGATATTACCCAGAACCCAGGGATATTACATACAAAAAGAGTGCTGATTTACTAAAAATCAACACTCACTCGTGATTTAGCAATCCTATTTGATTTGTGAAAAAAGCTGTTTGTGAAAGTGCCCGCCCTTTGGGCGGGCACTTTCACAAACGATTTAGGATCGCTATATATCCGTAGCCACATGCGATGGGGCGGAGGCGAGTCAGGAAGCTTTCCCAGCATCCGGGTTTGAGCCACTGCCTTTGCCTCAAGCTTCCTGACCAAAGCTATATTTACGGTGCCGTTTATCCTTCTCTATTAGAACTCTGGTTGTTACCCGCCATACGAGAATAGGCGATCGCCCGACTCAAAGCACGCCAGGTATCGCTATCCACAATTCCGCTAACACTCAAACCCGCCTGATCCTGCACCTGTCGCACGACCTGTTCGGTTGTAGCGTCATAAACGCTGGTGATGGCATCAGAGGGTAGGTCAGCCGTTGCCGCAAGAATTTTTTGTAAGCGTGAGACTTCAATGCCTTGAGCACCGGGGTGCAACGTTGGCATATGGATAGGAACCCCACTGTAGAGCGATCGCCACGTCAACGCTCCAACAACGCCGTTTGGCTGCAAAAACATTGCTCCTTGAAAGGTTTCTACTGCCGTTCTGACGGCTTCATCAAAGTACCCACTCATGCCATCCGCATCATCCGTTTGGCGATAACCCGAAAAGGCAGACCACCGCAACAAAAGCCGTTGTAACTCCAGGACATCTGCACCGCTATCTCCCTGCACCAGCATCGTAGAACAACGGGGAGTATCGATTTCTGTCTCTGTATTTGTACCTATCTTTGCATCTGTTGTAACGATGTCAAAAATTGAAGCGATCGGAAGCAGCATACAAAAAATCCTGACGTGTACGAGGAGGGAGGGATTAATTGCCCTGGAATGAGGGTTTGCTTATGATCTACGTCGCCTATTGACACAATCCGGTATGTTTCTGGAAACTTCAAAGAGTAGCCCCCCGTTGATGATGCTTGCGTTAAGTTGTCCAGCTATTAATCCTGGCGAAAAACAATTCATACCAAAGGCTCAGTCGATAAGATGAGAAGGCTGTAATCACAGGTGTTAGTTGTTGTGCTGGGCTTTCTAATTGTTCTGTTGTCCTCCTTTTTCTTCTGTTTTCAAAATGTCATCGTTCGGGTGCTGTTTAATCAAGTCAGCATTTTGGGGGTGATTCAAACAGGTGGATTTGTCACACCAACATTGCAACATTCCTTTCTATTAATGTTTATGCGGATGGTGTTGGTTGTGCCATTGATGGGGGCGATCGCCTCTCAACTTTATCCCCCCACATGGAAAGAACTGGGACGCTTGCGACAACTAGAGCAGCGATCGCTCCTATTACAGTCCGTTGGCTGTGGATTGTTAATGTTTCTCTACCTGGCATTGCTCTACGTTTCTCTGGGCATGATTGCTGCGGGCATCTCCATGACGCTGTTCTTTACCTACCCGGTGTTTACCGCGTTATTTTCCTGGCGGTGGTTTGGCGATCGCCCGACACTGCTTCGCTGGAGCGTCATGAGCTTTGTTTTTGTCGGCAGTGCGTTAACCATTCCCCACCACAGCACCACAACCACCAACCACACCTGGATTGGCATCACTACAGGATTAGCCGCAGGGGTCACCTACGCGCTTTATACCGTCTTTGCCCAGAAGAGTTTTGAGAGACTGCATCCAGTCCCTTTTACCTGGCTTAGTTTCGCTACAACCCTTGTCCTATCCGGGATTAGCCTTTTAGTATGGCACGGGCAAGAGGCTCATCTGCCCTGGGTGCCCTTATGGATTGGAGGATTGCTCTCTGCCCTGTTTACCTTTGCCGGACATCTGCTGAATAACATTGGTATCCGGTCGATTGGAGCCACATCAGCCGCCATGGTAGCTGCCAGCAATCCTGCCCTGACCGCTGTATTGGCATGGGTTGCCATTCAGGAAATGCTGAGTGGGCTGCAAATCGTGGGAGTGGCGATCGCCAGTTTAGGTGTGGCTTTGCTCAGCCGAGAACATCGTGCGTCTGCATCAAAAGCATCATGACGCGATTACACCGCAAGAAATTGATAGTTGTCTAACGGCGTCCACGATAGCGTTATCTGAAACACCCCTCCACCCCCACACCCCACACCACATTCTTTATGCGATCGCTAGACATTGCCGAACTCCTCCTGTTAGCTGCTGTTTGGGGTGGTTCCTTCCTATTCATGCGAATTGCGGCTCCTGCCCTTGGTCCCGTCTGGTTGATTGAGATTCGTGTGTTGCTGGCAGGGCTTGCGCTCCTCCCCATTCTCATGCGGCTGAATCTATGGCATGAGGTGCGCCGCAAAAGCCTTCCCCTGTTTATCGTGGGCTGTGTCAACTCAGCCTTGCCCTTTGTATTGTTAGCCTTTGCAACGCTGTCGCTACCTGCTGGATTTACCTCCATCTTGAATGCAACTGCTCCCCTGTTTGGAATGGTGGTGGTACGGGTCTGGTTTAACGAAAAGCTGACCTTGAGACGGTTTATCGGCTTTATTTTGGGGTTTATCGGAGTTGTGATCCTGATTGGTCTAAAACCGATCGCCCTGACTCCTACGTTTCTATTAGCGGCAGGAGCTAGCCTTTTGGCTGCACTGTGTTATGCGATCGCGGCTCCCTACGCTAAACAACATCTGGCTGGTGTTCCACCACTGGTCACTGCCACCATGAGCCAATTGAGCGCGGCTGTGTTTTTGTTACCTGCAATGCCATTCACCGCTCCAACAACCATTCCTGGTCCTTCTATTCTCGTGACCGTGCTGGCACTGGCATTGGTGTCTACTGCCTTTGCTTACATTCTCTATTTTCGGCTAATTCGCAATGTTGGCTCCACCCAAGCGTTAACCGTCACGTATCTGGTACCGCTGTTTGCTATGTTATGGGGAGCATTAGTGTTGCAAGAGCCGATCACCTCATCGATGATGCTGGGTTGTGCCTTGATTTTGTTAGGAACGGCGATCGCCACTAATCATGACCGCTCATGACCGCCACTGATTGGCTCGCATGTTTTGAGCCGCCAATTGAGCCGTTTCAGCAATCCGTTTGGCGCGTGTCTCTGGCTTCTTGGCAGACGCGATCCACTCTAAAATACCCCGCTTCACCGACCGTGGAAATGCCTCAAAGTTTTGCTGAGCAGGAGCACAGCTAATCAAGGCGGCTTCTAAATCCGGTGGAATCTCCAACGCCTCGATCGCATCCAGTGCGTTCCAGGAACCATCTTGTTTGGCAGCTTCCACCTTCGCCAGTCCAGGAGGCATCATCAACCCCTGCGCCATCAACCGCTCAACCCGTTCCTTATTCAACTTTGACCATCCTGTTCGAGGTTTTCGAGGGGCAAACCACAACAGCGATCGCTCCTCATCCAGCTTATTGGGTTTGCTATCAATCCAGCCAAAGCACAATGCCTCTTCCACGGCTTCATCGTAATCAAATCGGGGTTTGCCTGTTCCCTTTTTGTAGCTAATCAACCAGACTCCATCGGGTCGAGTGTGATGTTGCTCTAACCAATTGCGCCACTCAGCACGAGTCATAGGATGGATAGAATTAGTCGGAACTTGAATGAATTCACGCATGGTTTCTTGGCTCAAAATCTTGGAAGCACGATTACAGGCTAAATATAGCTTTAGTCAGAAAGTTTGAGGCAAAGGCAATGGCTCAAACCCAGATGCTGGGAAATCTTTCTGACGTGTCTCCATCCCATCGAATGTATCTGCGGCTATAACTTGCAGCTACGGAAAGAGTTTCTTCATGAGCGATAGACGCTGGGGACTTGCTTAGGGAATGCAGCTCGTTTTACTGCTGTAGCGTTCGACGGCTTGACTAAGCTTTGCCAGACATCCGAACGATGAAACCTTTGGCTCAAGCTTTATCCCCCATCTCTCTCACAAACAATTTTTGAACTCTATAACTTAGAAAACTGTATATACAGCAACAATTTGTTCAGATGAATTATCGTGTTCAAACTGTAAATTCTCTACTTGTAAAAGTATATTTCCACCATAACTTTATTATGGTTTTATGCTTTTTACATATTTTTATAATAAAGTCTGGGAATAAAATTAAAAGTACTTACCCAGCCTATGTAATTTATCTAACTCTTCTGTTGTTAGATATTACTCTTTTAATTCGCTAGCCGTGTATTTACTCAGGTTCCTAAGTCTTCTTAAGAATCGACCTTGTTCATACCAAGCGTGTGATATGTAAATGGCTAGGGGGTTGTTTTCAGCTTTTTATAATCAATCAATCTGCGTGTATATGTCACTCAGCATTACTATGTGAGAGCTGTTAATGAAGTTTGTATAAACTCTCAATAGAACTCTGAAAATTGCTGGTAGCAACTTAATCCAATTAGTCATCCACCGTGTAATTTCATGAATACTATTCACAAATAACCAATATTTGATGCTATCGTAATCGGCTCCGGAGCAAATGGTGGTTGGGCAGGCTCAGAAGTCCCCCAAATTTGGGGCTTGGGGGGCAAAATGCAGGAGTTTTAAGACCAATTCAGAGATCTGTGTACACCGTAGCAATTTTGAAGGGTTGGGGGGCAAAGTAGAAAAGCCTTCACTTATATGGAACTACCCTCCTGCGGACTTCTCACTGATGGGATTATAGACGCGTTGTCATGGCAACCTATTGCCGTTGGGCTTTTCCGACAACTCGTTTTTGCAGAGATGTGAGTTTTGACACGATGCGCTGTCTGAGCGGAACTGCATACCACAAGATAGAGTCATCTCCCAGATGGTCTGTAACCATCCGTCCAATAGCTTCTATGGTTTGGCGATCGCGAGTTGAGAGTTTAATTTCAACAGCTTTTGCATTTTGCATAACCTGTTCAGCATCACTCGCTCCAACGACTACACTCGTTTGGGGTTGCCAGTAACCATGCCAAAGCCAGACTACTGAGGCTCGTCTGATAGCCTGCCACGATCGGTCGTAGCTGTTCAATGGCTTGTAGTGCGTGCGCATAATTCTCACGTTGAAACAGCTTGTTGCGCGGACGCATATCTTTGGCGTCAAATTGATCGACCAGTTGAAACTTTCCGGTTAAAAGCCCCTGTGCCAGAGGGGCATATGCCAAAACCAGATCTCGTGTTGAATGCAATAAGGGATTAAATCCTTTTCCGCTTGTCGCCAAAATAGGGAATAAGGAATTTGCAAACTATCAATTTGTCCACAGGTTGCGGCTTTCTCTAACTGCGATCGCGAGAAGTTGCACAACCCAACTGCACGAATCTTGCCCTGTTGTTTGAGTTGACACAGAGCTTCCATTGTTTCCTCAATTGGAACAATCTTCTGCTTGAGTACAACTCGTCGTAAATAGGGGTGGGAATTTGGGGTGCAGGGGTGGAACTCTGGCTGGAGGCGCAGCCCCCCCACCCCCTTGTTTTATTTCCGAACCCTCTCTGTGAATAGCAGTATGAGCGATCGCATAGGCTGACTGTTCTATGTTCTAAAGCGTTTGAAAAAGAAGAGGTTGATGTCAGTTAAATTGCTTTACCTTACTATCTGGCAGTCCACTTCATCTTCCTTTCTGCCTTGCGAGAGATAGCCATTTATAAAAGGGATCAGTATCTTTTTTGATAGCTCCATATTTTTTTTGGTAGGGGTTTAGAAGCCCCACACTATTTCCCTGCTTCACTTCTTATAAACACTAATTCAGTTATTCGCTCTTAGGACTTATCTATGTTTACTGCGCTTTGGCCCGGAAGTGTTTATCCTCTGGGTGCTCATTGGGATGGAAAAGGAACCAACTTTGCTCTGTTTTCAGAGAATGCTACCGGGGTTGAGCTTTGCTTGTTCGATCGCAATGATCAAGAAACGCGCATTGCTCTCAAAGAAGTGAGCAACTTCGTCTGGCATGGTTACTTACCTGGCATTGGACCCGGTCAACGGTATGGTTTTCGAGTCCATGGACCCTGGGAACCCGAACGAGGGTTTCGGTTTAATCCCAACAAGCTCCTGATTGACCCCTACGCCAAGGCGATCGATGGGGACGTGGGTAACGGTCCAGAATTGTTTGCCTACGATTGGAATAGCCCGGCTGAAGATTTGTCATTTTCCGAGTTAGACAGCGCACCGCTAATGCCTAAATCGGTGGTAATTGACGAATCATTTGATTGGGAAGGGGATACTTTGTTACGGACACCCTGGCATGAAACAATCATCTACGAAGCTCATGTTAAAGGGTTCACGAGGCTCCATCCTGATATTCCCGAAGAATTGCGTGGAACCTACGCAGGCATGGGACATCCTGTGGCGATCGAACATCTTCAGCGATTGGGCATCACTGCTGTTGAACTCATGCCAGTGCATCATTTTCTGGCATATCCAGGACACCTCCAGGATAAAGGACTGAGAAACTATTGGGGTTACGACTCCATCAACTTCCTATCTCCCTACGCAGGTTACAGTTCTAGCGGCATGTTAGGCGAGCAAGTAAGCGAGTTCAAAGAGATGGTCAAATCTCTGCACCGCGCCGGAATTGAGGTGATTTTAGATGTGGTCTACAACCACACTGGGGAAGGTAACCATATGGGTCCCACCGTTTCCCTGAGAGGCATCGACAACTCCAACTACTATCGCCTGGTAGAGGGCAATGAACGATACTACATGGACTTTACGGGGTGTGGTAATTCCCTCTATGTAGGGCATCCCCAGGTGTTGAAGCTGATCATGGACAGCCTCCGCTATTGGGTCACCGAAATGCACGTCGATGGCTTCCGCTTTGACTTAGCCTCCGCTCTGGCCCGAGAACTGTACGAAGTAAATAGCCTGTCTGCTTTCTTCGACATCATTCACCAAGACCCCATTCTGGCAGATGTGAAGCTGATCGCTGAACCCTGGGACATCGGAGATGGCGGTTATCAGGTAGGTAACTTCCCGGTATTGTGGTCTGAGTGGAACGGCAAATATCGCGATTGTGTGCGAGACTTTTGGCGAGGTGAAGACGAAACCCTGGGAGAGTTTGCCTATCGGTTGACGGGTAGCCCTGATTTGTACTTCCAGCAAAACGGACGACGACCTAATGCCAGCATTAACTTTGTAACTGCTCACGACGGTTTTACCCTCAATGACTTAGTCAGTTACAACGACAAACATAACGAGGCAAACGGGGAAAACAGCCAGGATGGGGAGAGCCACAACCGTTCCTGGAACTGTGGGGTTGAAGGAGAAACGGACGACCCGGAGGTCTTAGCACTACGAGAACGTCAGCGTCGCAACTTTCTGGCAACTCTGATGTTATCTCAAGGGATTCCCATGTTGTTAGGAGGCGATGAACTGGGGCGCACTCAAAAAGGTAACAACAACGGCTATTGCCAGGACAGTGAAATTTCCTGGTTTAACTGGGACTTGGTGCAGGGCAATGAAGACCTGGTGAACTTTTGCCGAGAATTGGTCTACTTTCGCCGACAACACCCCGTATTTCGTCGTCGCAAATGGTTCCAAGGACAAGCCATTCGGGGCGTGCCCGACATCAACTGGTACAACCCCGATGGGAGTGAGATGACTCAAGAACAGTGGGATATTGGCTATGCCAAGTCGATCGCCCTCTTCTTGAATGGCAACTTAATTCCCAGTCCAGGAGTGCAAGGGCAAAAGATTAGTGACGATAGTTTTCTTCTTTTCTTCAATGCCCACTGGGAAACGATTGAGTTCACCATCCCTGAACCATTTGCGACAGATGAGTGGCAAATGGTCATCGATACGAAAGAACCTCGGTTTATCCAGGATGAGCGTATCTTTACGGGGAGTCAGGCTGTGCCTGTTACGGGAAGGGCGATCGTCGTATTGCAGCAGTTGATTTAAGCGATATCCGCGGGGGCGAAGCATTCGATCAGCAACCGCTGAGTTAGGGTTTGTCCCGTCGAATGCTTTGCCCCTGTATAAACAATCCCAACTCTAAATTATTGTTTTATGCGTATCCCAGTAGCAACTTATCGGATTCAATTTAACTCGGCTTATCAATTCAACGATGCTCAAAAAATTGTTGATTACTTAGCTCAGTTAGGGATTTCAGATCTCTATGCATCCCCGATTTTTCAAGCACGCGCTGGCAGTACGCACGGTTATGATGTCACGAATCCTAATCAAATTAACCCTGAACTGGGAACTCAGGCAGACTTTGATGCTCTGGTTGAGCAATTACAACGCTACCAGATGGGGTGGCTACAGGATATTGTGCCCAATCACATGGCGTATGACAGCCAGAATCAGTGGTTGATCGATGTGTTGGAGAACGGTCCTAGTTCTCGTTATGTTGAATATTTTGATATTGCCTGGAATTCACCGTTTGAAGCCACTCAAGAGCCAATTCTAGTGCCATTGTTGGGCAACTTCTATGGAGCCTGTTTGGAGAATGGTGAGATTCAACTGAAATATGACGAAAGAGGGTTAAGCATCAATTACTACAGTCTCTGTATCCCTCTCAATTTAGAGTCCTACGCCACTTTCCTATCCCACCATTTAGGACAGTTAGCCAGACAACTAGGGCGCAAACATCCTTACTTTATTCGACTGTTAGGTATTCTCTATCTGCTCAAAAATCTCTCATCGGATGTAGCAGGTCAACAACGTGAAGACCAAGCCGCCTTTGTGAAAGGAATGCTATGGGATCTATATTTTGATAGCCCAGAAATCAAAGAATTTATTGACGGAAATCTCAGCATTTTTAATGGTGAACCGGGCAAAACCGAAAGTTTTAACCTGCTAGATACCTTACTGTCAGAGCAGTTCTTCCGGCTCTCCTATTGGAAAGTTGGGGCAGAAGAAATCAACTATCGCCGATTCTTTACGGTGAATGAGTTGATTTCAGTCAAAGTTGAAGAATTGAAAGTCTTTAATCACACTCATGATTTAATTTGCAAGCTTGTTCACGAGGGCAAATTTACAGGGTTGCGGATTGATCACATTGATGGCTTATACGACCCAACGCAGTATTTAGAACGCTTACAAGAGAAGGTCAGCGATACCTATATTACAGTTGAGAAGATCCTTCAACCCGGAGAAGATTTACCACCTGTCTGGAAGATTGAAGGAACTTCTGGTTATGACTACATGAACTATATCAACAGTATCTTTTGTCAGACCGCTAACCAGGAGGCATTTGATCAGATTTACTTTGATCTCACAGGTAGTGACACTCCCTTTGAAGAACTAGTCGCTGAAAAGAAACACCTGATTATTGATAAAAATCTGGCAGGCGATATTGATAATTTAGCAATCCTCATGAAGAAGATTGCCAATAAATATCGCTATGGCAATGACTTTACTGTGAATGGGTTGAAGCGGGCGTTAGCCGAGGTATTAACTCGCTTCCCAATTTATCGCACATATACTAACTCCAGTGGCGTATTGGAGAGCGATCGCCCCTACATCGAGAACGTGATTCAGTCGGCAAAAGAGCACACAACGCTGCTCGTCAATGAGTTGAACTTTATTGAGAAGTTGTTGTTGCTTCAATATGAAGACACCCTGACGCAGGCTGAAAAAGATCAGTGGCTCTATCTGGTGATGCGAATTCAGCAATACACTGGACCACTGATGGCAAAAGGAGTTGAGGATACCGCTCTGTATGTCTACAATCGGCTGTTGTCGTTGAACGAAGTGGGCGGCAACCCAGAACGCTTTGGCATCTCGACAGACGAATTTCACGACTTTAACCGAGAACGTCAGGAGTGTTGGGCAAATGCCATGAGTGCCACCTCCACCCACGACACCAAACGCGGTGAAGATGTGCGATCGCGCCTCAATGTCCTCTCTGAAATCCCCGATGAGTGGCATCAGCAGGTACGCCGTTGGAGTGGCATCAACCGCAAATACAAGACGCGGTTAAAGGGCGCACAAATGCCCGATCGCAACGATGAATACGCTTTTTATCAGTCGCTTTTAGGTGCATTCCCCTTTGCTGAAACAGAATACGACAGCTTTGTAGGGCGCGTCAAAGATTACATGCTCAAAGCCATTCGTGAGTCTAAGGTGTATACCGCCTGGTTACGTCAAAACAGTGCCTACGAAGATGCCTGCACCCATTTCGTCGAATCGGTTCTGGGTACACCCGACGGCAACCCCGAAAACAACGACTTTCTCAAGGAATTTCTGCCGTTTCAGAAACGAGTGGCCTACTATGGCATTTTTAACTCTCTCTCTCAAACCCTCATTAAAGTGACTTCTCCGGGCATCCCCGACTTCTATCAGGGCACAGAGTTATGGGACTTAAGCCTGGTCGATCCCGACAACCGTCGTCCTGTCGATTTTGAGCAACGACAGGCATTTCTCAATGAGATTCAAGAGCAGGCAAAGACAGACCCCCTCGCTCTGATTCAAGCACTCCTCACCCATCCAGAAGATGGTCGAATTAAGCTCTTTCTTACCGTTCAAGCACTCAAAGCCCGTAGAGCCTATTTGCAGGTGTTTCAACAGGGGCAATATCAACCCCTCAGAGCAGCAGGTTCCTGGCAAGATCACATCGTTGCCTTTAGTCGGCAAACCGGAGATACCACGATCGCCGTTATTGTGCCTCGATTTTTAACGGCGGTGGTGCAACCTGATCAGCTACCCATTGGGGAAGTTTGGCAGGATACAGTGTTGAAACTGCCCATTTCAGGCTCCTCAACCTGGAACAATCTGATTACCCAAGAGACTGTCGAGGCTAATGATACGATGGCGATCGCCCAGGTATTACAGTCTTTCCCGGTGGCACTGCTCGTCCATCAAGGTGGTCATAACCATTAGTTGTAAGCCGTAGCCACATTTGATGGGGCGGAAGCGAGTCAGAAAGCTGCTCCAGAATCAGGATTTAACCCATTGTCTGTGTCCTAAGCTTTCTGACCAAAGCTCTATTTCATGCCCTGAAAGAAGTACAACTCCCAATTCATCAAGCACTCTTGAGAGTTGGCACTAAATCCCAGGTAGTAGCCGATGCCATCCAGGATTTGAGCATCAGTTGCTTGATCGATACCAAATAACAACTTGCAATAACGAATCATGTCATCGATTTGGCTGAATCGCCAATAATAGCGGATTGGCTCTGCGTAAGTGACATGAAATCCAACTGCCTCTAGTTCCGCCTGGGTCGCTGAGTTGAGAAATTCGCCTTTGTGTCCTGCTGAATTATGGTGATCGACGAAAATATTGAGAAATTCTGCGACTCCTGATCCCTCTCTCACGTCCGCTAAACAAAAGATGCCGTTAGGTTTCAGTAAACGATGGACTTCTTGATAGAGAGCAGGTTTACTTGGCAAGTGATGCGACCCTGCTAGACTAATGGCTCGGTCAATTGTCCCGGATATTAGTGGAATGTGACTGACATCTTCACATAATAGAGGAATGTTATTCTCTTGCGCTTGAGACTGTTTAACGAATGCACTCGACGTTTCAACCGAAAACAATTTGACCGACTTGCGAATAAACTGTTTCAGGTAACACCCTCCTGAAGGGACATCACACACGACATGACCATCTTCTAATTGGGCGGCTTGAATGGTATGCTCAAATTCTTCGCGTCTTGCATCTGGATATTCAACTATTGCCTGATGATACTGCATACCACGTAGATTGAAGATATCAGTATACGTTTCAAACATGAAGATACCTCTTGGTTGTGATGTGACTGATTTGATTTGTGAATGTTGACTTGTTAACGTTTAGAGAAGAACTGAGATTGTTTGAGTTGCTGTTTGAGAGAATCTGGCACGCAGGATTTGATGAACTCAATGCGTTGGTTTCGATGAATAGCTTGCTCTAATGCGTGTACCCAGGAATCAGAAATATTAGCGTCTTGTGCAGCCCGTAATAAAAATTTAAGTGCATCTAATTGAGCATTTTTTACGCGCAACGAGCGAACTTCTTGATTCGTCACAAGGTGATCAAAACAAGGAGGAGAATCTATTCCAATAATGCGAAAGTTGAGAATGTTACGGATACATTTTTCACAACGTCCACAGTTACGGTACTTATCCGCTCCCTCCCAGCACACCCGCAGATGACGCAACCCTTCATCCCAATTGGCAAGATGACGAATCTTATGAATCCGCCCTGAATCTGCCCCATCATGCACAATCTCAAAACTCTGACTCGATAGGAGGCGATCGCTAACCGGGTTAGACCCATAGGGAAACGCCAGAGTGTGATAGGAATAAGAGGCAGGAATTAAACCTGTGGTGTAGTGATTTCGGAACAGCGTCAAACACGAGGCGATCGCTGCCCCAAAAACATCTTCCCAATTCAGTCTCACCACTTGGCGAAAATTGGTCGCTAGCGGAATCAGATCCATCCCTAAGCTGGATAGCATAACCCTCGAACCTTCAACCGCTTTGTCAAAGGAATCCGTTTGTCTCAATGGGATATCAAATCCGTGCACTAACATCCCCGTTTGCAGGTTTCGTTGCGATCGCTTACACAAGCCTCGACGGTGACGTAGAGCGGTGTAACAGCTATCTACTCCACCCGAAAAGGCAGTAATCGCTCGTTCCTCAGAGCTTGCCTTAACGAGTTCTTGCTCCGTTTCTGCTTGAATTGCAACCGGATGATAGTGATCAGGTCGCCAGCACGACCAGGCAGACTGAAACTCTTCCAGGTTATGAATCAAAGAGGGAGACACCTCACCGTGAACCACTAAATCGGCGGATTGGCTCATGGCTACAAACAGCGTTGCAATCACAAATGGATCACAACTGTGGGTCAAATAATCGCTGTACTCCAGAGGGACACGATACCACAACGACTTTCGGGACTGTTGAGGGGCTTCAAAGGTTGCACTTAACGTGATGTATCCATCAGCTGCGATCGCCTCCTCCTGCCAGAGATGAACTTGATTCATAACCTTATACCTTTTCTCTATAACCGCATTTATGTTTAGTCAGTCATGTGCTCTTAACGCTCTGCTCCGGGCACCTGTTTTTATGGCACCTATCGAGACAATTAATACAAAGGGGTGTGGAGACTGCCCCCTAGCCAGGAGTTCCACCCCTGCACCCCGTCCTAACCACCCCCTCGGTTGCTATTACAAGTGATCAGCAGACCACAACAAAAATCCCAATAGAGTTTTGGTAGCAGAGGACTCAAGAATGGCATCCCTCTGGAACTGCAACCTAACATCCGGTTTGGGAAGCAGACGATCCAATACGTCTCTGTGGAGCAAGTGCTGCACCCGCTCACGATAAGGTTCAGCCTGACGCCGAATAGCTCGCCACGCCACATTGTTGCTGTCTAAGACACGGTAATAATAACGACGGTCATACCCCAACCGTCGTTGCAATCCCCAGTAACGACGTTGCAGTTGGAAGAACGGTTCTAGACGTTGACGCAGGGGTGTCGGTTGGAGCGGTTTGGTGTCATGGCAATTGCGATCGAGGGGCAGTTGGGCGAGTTGAGGAAAGCGATCGCATATCAGCCGATTTTGGATCTTGCGACCATGTAGCGTTTCATCTGGCAGGGATGTCATTGTTTCTAGCAACCGCCGATCTAAAACTGGCACTGTAGGCCAAGCATTAAAACTGAACTGCCACGCCCCTGAACCCACATGAAAGCGTTGTCGGTGTTGGAGCTTAAAGATCAGTGCTCGTCTTGATTCCAGATCAGAATAGCCCTGATACCGTTGCTGGAGGCGGTCGAGCGTTTCTTGCAGCGCATCCCCGAACACCTCCTGCCGGAGCAGAGTACCGAGTAGTTCTGGGGCAATTCCAGAGACATTCACTTCTTTTCGAAGGAACGGCTCAAACGACCCACCTTTGGCAAACAAAAGGTATCGTGGGGCTTTACCCATGAGCACATCAAAGATAAAGCCAGTCACAATTCTAGAACCGAGTTGCTGCACGGTTTCAGGAGAGCTATCAAAGACGATGTTAAATCCGTTCGCTAAGTGACTCCATTTGACACTAGTCTGCGCCAATTCAGGATAACGATTGAGGTCAGTTTCACGGGTATGGTGAGGAAATCCCAGAGCACGAGCAACAGGTGTTGCACATTTCATCTCTAGATCAGAAGACCTACCAAAGGTGAGTGCGACGGTATCAATCTGCTGGCGATGTAAATAACCTGCCAGAAGCCGCGAATCTAAGCCGCCTGAGAGCATTAGGATGTGAGTTGTATCTGGGCTTGTGTGACGGGCTATGGTTTGACTCAGGACATGATCGACCGCATCAAGTTGCTCCGCAAAAGTTGCCTGTGTGTATTTGTCATACGACAGCGATCGCGGAATAGTGTACTGAGTCACCTCCCGAACAGACTGACCAACCTCGGCAATCAGTAAACAGCCCACCCCCAACCGATACACCCCTGACCAGAGGGTCTGTCCCTCGGCTAACCCATTGGTCAGCAATATGCCAACCAGTCCACTGGGGTTAAATTGGCGATGGAAACAGGGATGATATTGCAACAACTCTGGACTAGAAGCCACCAACAGCACTTCTCCCTGCTGGTAGTAGTAAATCGGAAACAACCCCAAGATATCGGCTCCAACGGTTAATCCTCGCTCAGGATGATAGGCGATCGCCATGTAGAAGCCATCAAACGATGGAAAGCTGCTGGGGTCTACTCCCTGCCATTTATCTCGAATTGTCGCTGCGGTCATCCGTTCTGCGCTATAGGGGGCGATCGCCTCTCCTAACAACACGGCGGCTCCAGTAACATCTGTTTCGTAGCTGATAGGGGCTGTTGGAGTTGCTGCCCAAACCGCAATAAAGTCACCCAACTCACACAAATAGGTCAGTAACCCTTCGACCGGAGGCAACATTGGGGTGACTGTCTTGATAAATTGCGATCGCCTTTCTGGATTGGGATCTACGATAGCAACAAAGTTAGCCATGACAATTTAGGGAACCGAGGATCAACGAGGAAACAGCATCGGAAAAATTCGCTTTAGTAAGCTATACGGCTCATTGAAGAATGCGATGGTGTTGATGAATTGTGGCTGAGGAGTTCTTCAATTGCACTTTGAGTGTGAGCAGGATCATTCACAAACGTGCAAAATGGGATGTCTTTTGTCCAGGTTTGGTAGAAGGCTTCATTCTTGTGATAAGAGTTGGGCAAGAACACATGGGGAATACCCAATAGGACAGACAAAATGTGCCCATGCAAGCGGTTGGTGACAATCAGCCGATGTTGTTGAAACTGATATAGTCCACTATGAAAAAAGTCCCACGATTGACGATGCATCGCGGGGTTATAGAGGCTTGAAAACAAGTCGTGATGCGAGTGAGTTGATAACCAGATTTGACGAGACATCCACTCGCGTAGCGTGGTCAACCCCCGTTGCCACACAGCCCGAATCATTTGGGCGATCGCCCGTTTGATTGGAGATTGGTTCATTCCCAAGACCCAGCCATAAGATGCCCAATCTTGCACCACTAAATTTGGAACATCGAGAGCGGGAACACACGAACGGTTCAATTCGCGGTCGGTGCGACAGTGATAGAGCACCGACGAGGAATTAGAAAAATTCAATGATAAATCTGGCATTCCTGCCAGTTGAAACACCATATCCGGGGCTAAAAATACCTGGCAGTTGTGAAAGTGTTGACGGGCAAACTCGTAACTAAATTGGTCACGAGTAAATAAAGTCAAGTTTGGATGAGCATTAAAGATCTCAGCTGCCCGTTTTAAGTTGTCAGCCTGTGCAAAATAAATGCTTTGCGGCAGGATAACGATGGGGCGATCGCGATACTGGCTGATAATCTGCTCTCGAAATCGCTGACAGGGCATCCACAGATCCCCCAAATTGCCTCCACCGTTGAGCAAAATGGGAGCATTGCCCATACAGTCTTCCATAGCCGAAGCCGAAAAGGTATTTGCACTGGCAGTGTAAACGATTTTGCTCTGAAGAGTTTGGGTCAAATAGAAAATGGAACCCAGCCAAATCAGGTGATCACCCAGGTTTAAATAATCGGGATAATCCAGCAAAACACATTGTTCAAACCGATCTAACTGCCCCAAGACATGATGGAGCGATCGCTTCAAATCTTCTGCGGTTGAGTAAGTCATAAACTGCTAAACCTCAGTGCTTAACCTTTCAATCCACTTGAATATTGATCAGCAGAATTAAGCCTGAGTTGGCTTCTATCTAGCAAATCAGAATACCGAGAAAGATGGCTATTAATCCAATGTTTCAAGAGATAGAAGGGACTGATTAAACTGCTGCACAAAAACTCCCACTCGCAGGCAACAATTAAATCCGTTTTAATTGAATTTCGATATTTCAAGAAATACAAAAATGTCTTCCGGAGGTCATTCATTAAATACACAAAAGGCATCAACGGCTTCTGCCAAACTGCCGTTCGAGTCATACGAATATGAAATCGAGCCAGTCCAACTCCTCGTATTAACGGAATTAAATATTTCGGTTCTAGGCGGCTACCTGGAATCTTATGTTGGACATGCATTGTTGGGTTATACCAGATTTGCCAACCCGCATTCTGGATGTAGCATATTGCTTCCAGATCTTCACTGGCTAACATGGACTGATTCACTCTACCTTTGAGCAGAAGCTTCTTGGGGACATGGTTTTGCCATGCCTCCCGTCTGACAACCAACCCTGCTCCTGGGGGTAACATTCTACGCTTTGGCTCATAAATAAAAGCTTTTTCACCCCGTTCTACAATTGCCAGAAAAGATGCAATTTTTTTGAAATTTTTGGGAGGAATTTTTTCAAAATCACCATGAATTTGGCTACCGAAAGCCCCTGCTTCAGGATGATTTTGAGCAAATTGATAAGCCTGTGAAACCCAATCTAAACTGGGTAGGTTGTCATCATCCAAAAAACCAACCAGGTTGCTCTTTGCACTCAAAATAGCTCGTTGTCTTGCAAAAGCCAGACCTTGTTTTAATTCGCGGCAATAAATCAAATGACAGTTTTTGATCCACTTTCTCTGGTAATCACGAACAACGTCTGCTGTTTTGTCAGTGCTGTTATTGTCAATAACAATAACCTCCCAAAAAATCGTCTCTGTCTGGATTTGGGCTTTAAGTTGCTCTAAAACCTGGGGTAGACGTTTCTCCCCATTAAAAGTACAAATAGCTACAGTAAAATCAACCATATTGATTCAAGTAGTGTATGGTGTAACTTCAACTAACTGATGACAAGTGTTTAGGATGAATTACTGCACTACATCAGTGCCACAAAGTAAAATCCGCAGGTTTAGATAACCTGAAGTCGAGATAGGGATACTGACAGTTGAAACGGCAGACTTTAAGCAGCAGACTTTAAGCAGCAGACTTTAAGCAGCAGACTTTAAGCAGCAGACTTTAAGCAGCAGACTTTAATGTGAGCTCAAACATTTGGCAAAGCTCAGCCAAGTCGTTGAACCCTACAAGCGCAAAATTTAACCTATATCAGTTGGGCAAACCCTGAATTTCTATCATCCACACACGACATTCAATGCAGTTCAGTTGAGTCATTCACTTTATAGCTTTGGTCAAAAGCTTAGGATAAAGTTAATGGCTCAAACCCTGATTCTGGGGGGCTTCCCGACTCGCCTTTGCCCCATCGCCGGGGCTAAAGCTACAACTCACCAACCTTTCAACCCATACTGACGTAGATAGACCACCTCTATAAGCAATACTGGCACTTCCTGTAGAGAAGTGCTTTGATTTTGTAATACTTTTTACAAAAAAAACATCTGATCCCGGATGTTATTTAAAGTTTCTAGTTAAGAACTGTAGATTTACGCAATTGAATTGCTACTATAGCGGCGGTTTTCAGATGAATGCCACACGACGAACGCCTGTACGGACAGGCAAAGCAAAGGGTTGGTGTGATACCAATTTGAATTGGCTTCGCTGCACATGATTCCGTAAGGGCGTTTCGCGAAACGCCCCTACCCAGTGATCTGCCACAATCAAACATTAAATCGGTGTGACATACACAAAAGAAAATTGCCTTAAGTGTGATAGGGCGTTGCTGAATAGAGGGATGATTATTTTGACACAGACGTGAGCGTCTCGCTCACACTCCTTTCAGGTGAATCGTTTAAACCAGTGCAAGCATCCTGCTTGCGGCTCACTCATTCCCAAGTTAACAACGCCTTTAGGATTAGCCCCGAATTGATTTGAGGGCGGATTACGGAAGAAGGTGCAAACCGCCGACCTCTTCATCTCAAACTCAGGTCAAGTAGGACTCATTTGGAGCGATCGAATGAACCGTTGTAATTGCCGACTTTCCAACTCCAACACCCGACGTGCAAAGTCGTGATCGGAGTCGAGCAGATCATCAAACGTGTCAACCGCGATCGCCAGAATACGAGTTGGGTCACTACTGGCTACAATCTTGCTCTTAGATTCGGTATGAGCTAACACTTCCAACTCATCTAGCGTCTGACCGGGTTGCAACGTTTCTAACCGTACCTCACCCTCACCCTGGTGAAATTGAATCTGAGCCGTTCCCTCCATCAACAGCAACAACTCCCGGCAGGTATCACCTTCTTCAGTGATGACATCCCCCGGTGCGCATGTCTTCACCTGGGCGCGATTGGCGAGAGCAATCAGGGTTTCATTGTGCATCCGATGGAAGAAATCGCTGTTATACAGATAAACCAACTTCTCTAACGTTGGAAAGGTTGTCAGAGGTGGATGAGGGGTGACACTTGCCAACAGAGTTTTAGCCGTTTCTTGTAACAGTGTAGGTTGATGATCCCCTTGAAGGTTGCGGGCGATCGCCTGGGCCTGATCAAATTCCAGTTGAGCAATCATATACAAGCAAACAGCCTGTATCAAAGGATTGCGATCGCCCATGAGTTGTTCAAGATATCCAAGAATGTCTGTCTTTGAAAACTCCAAGCTACATGCCGCTACAGGGTTGGGTTGGGTCAACACCGATATGACATCCGGGTGCAGGCGAGATTGCCACTCTTCGGTTTCCAATAGGTTTAGCAATACTTGAGGCGATAGCTGTCCTAATGTTTGAGCAAAGGCGATCGCAGACGATTGATTGCCCAGCTTTTCCAGGCTTTCTAGAACCGTTCGCACCATTAATTCTTTTTTGTGTTGCACACTTTCTCGCAGCACCGCCAGAGGAGCACTGTATTCGCGTACCAGGGGTTGATTGAGTGCCCGATAGCAATCAATTAAATTCGGCAATTGAGCTAACAAAAACTCAGACCGTCTCACCTCAGACGATTCTGGAGCCAAGCCACTGAGAATCCAATCTTCCTCTTGAGGAGTAATGCCATATTGCCGACGCAATGTGCGGATCTCAGCTGAATTTGACTGCACAAGCGATTCCGAAACCAGGGTGGGTTGTTGTTTTTGCAGGAGCATCAACCGTTCTAACGACTTGCGATAGCCATTCAGCCGCACCAGGTTTTCCAGGTTGCGCTGACGATTGGGGCTGAGTAACTCTGGATCTTCTACACCTAATTCATCCAAAATTTCGCGATGTTCGTCCTCCGTAATATCCAGTTCTTGTCGCATCTGTTTCAACACTTCCAGGCTGCTGGAGTAGTTGACATACCCTTCCTCCAGTGCCTCGCGTAACACTCCCTTAAACACCTGATGGCGTTTTTCCTTTGTAAAACCGGGCAATACTTTCGCTAAAACATACACTTCATGGATATTCAAATCATCGAGAGAACGGTTATCTAAAAACTGTGAGACGTTGATTTGCAGCTTTGCCAACTGCTTGCGGAAACGACTCGACAGACTCTCTCGCGAATAAAGCTCTGAACTCCGTCGCCAGGTTTTATAAACCCATAGCGTACTCAGTAGGACTAAACCCAACTCGTAAATATACTGCACCCAGAGCGGCAGCAATTGGATTAACGGGCGACCTCCGAAGATGAAGAAGAAGTTGAAAATACCAAAGGTGCAGAGGGTAAAAATGCGATGGCGGATCAGATCAGACGAGAAATTGAGTTGATGGCGACGGTTATAAGCTCTTATCTGCTTTTCAACGAACTGCCCCAGATAGTAGGCGATCGCCGTAAAAGCTCCCAACGTCAGCGGCACCGCTACCAACTTCGGAATCGCGATCGCCCGTTCTGCAATATAAAACCCCGGATCGAATAACGAGGCCAGTTGATCGGTTTGACGTGCCCATGCCCCCGAAAAGTAATAATCCCAGTTACCCGCGTATAAATAGTAGTAAACAAAATAGCCAACCACTAAGCCAATATAGCCATATCGAAGAAAAGACGCTTCTGGCTTAGGCAACTCATCCCAATACGCCCGTTCAGCATCAATGTCGATACAGGGATTTTGGCAGGCGACACAGGCACTCTGCTCCTTGTTATCGGGTAGCACCACACGGCACATCGATTGAGTAATCAGATTGTTGCTCATGTGGGCTTTGCTGCTAAACAAGCCACCCGGTTCGCTATAAATCTTTTGTACTGGAGCCATCGGGCAAAAGTATTGGCACCAGGATTTGCCGCTATATAAATAGCCAACTGCGATCGCAGCAGCGATTGTAAATAGGAGCCACAACGCCAACACCAGGCGATCGGCATTGAAGAATAAAATCCGACCGCAGAGTCCGACAAATAACCAGCCAAACTGCAAATAAGGGTAGTTCCTGCCAAGCCACGAGTCAGGTGCAACTTTTGCTAACTCGTACCGCACCTTTCCGGTTTTTGGGTTTTCCCGCTTAAACTGACGCTGCCAATTTAGCGCACGGGGAATTTGCGATAAGAAAGACAATGGGCAAATGCGTCGCCACACCTCATGCCCAAACACCAGCAAGATAAAGATGGCTGACGGAACGATCGCCCCCCAAAACAGTGTAGTGCCGATTGGGTAAGGTTGCTCCGTCAGGCACTTGCCCTGCACCTCAACACAAGTATTTGGCAACCGTAACGGACTCCATGGATGATCCGGTGTGGTTAACGCCGGAGTCCATGGGTCGTAGAACAGGGAGATAATCACGAGTAGCCAACCGAGCGTTAGAACCCACCGGGTCCAGTGCATCTGACGCTCAGAAACTTGTGAAACCATAGATAAAAATCTATCTAAAATCGAATTTCCATAGTAATCATACCCGATTTCAGCCGGATATATCTTCTGAACTCTTTTTGCAAACAAATCTCATATAGACCTCGGTTCCAGATACTTTCCACGGTGTTGAGTTGAACTGGGCGATCGCGCCCAACTTATAGACCTGTGAGGAAAAACTATCACGCACTGGTTTAGGAGTTAAATGACTACACCTTGAAGTCAGGACAGAAATTTGTCGTGTAGCATAGAAAAAATTGTTGCCTTATGTCGTCATGGCTGACCCAATTGACTTTCAGCCTTATCTAGATTCTATTGGTCGTCACTATACAGAGTGGTGGAATCTTGGCACACTGACAGACATATCAAATAGTCAATCCCCTCTGTTTGATTTTGAACAAACGGTTCAATTGGTGAAACCTAAACAATCAGTGGGTGAAGCATCGATTCAAGAGGCACCAAAGTTGCTTACGTTGCAGCAGCTTTGGGAAGATTCAATTAGAGCACGAGAGCACGTCTTGTTAATTGGACGACCGGGAGCGGGAAAATCAACCGTTTTGAAAAGACTTCTGGTCTACGCATCTGAGCAGGCAAGACAAGACCCGTTGCTGCAAGACACCCAAACAAAAATTCCAGTGTTGGTCGAGTTAGAGCTTTATCCAACTCATCGACGCAGTGACTCTGGAATTTTGGATCTGATTGAAGATTTTTTAGTGAATAACGAGTGCCCTTTAGACATCTCAAGTATTAGAAGATTAATCGCTGCAAACCGCCTATTGCTGTTAATTGATGGAGTCAATGAACTCCCTAAAGACGCACTGACAGATTTGAGGACATTTCAACGTAAGCCTTTGTCTATAGTCTTTACAACACGGGATTCAGATCAAGGTGGCTTAGACTACATCAAGCAAAAACTAGAGTTGCAGCCCTTATCATCAACGGAAGTGCAACGCTTTATTCAAGAACGGATGCCAGGGCAGAATGGGGAAAAGTTAAAGGAATTGAGCGATCGCATTCGAGATTTGGGTGAAACGCCGCTGGTGATCTGGATGCTCTATCAAGTCTTTCAACAAACAGGTGACGTTCCAGAAACGCTGGGGGAAGCCCTGCGCGAATTCACCAAACGCTATGAACGGAACTGTAAAGCTGGAAAGGTGATTACAGTTGCTCGTGATTTACTGAAGCACTTAGCGTTTGAAATGATGCATTCCGAGAAACCAACCGATTTCCGGTTAGTGATTTCTGAGGAAGATGCTATTGAGGTTTTCCGGCAATTTCTAGAGCGTGAGCAAACACTAGAACCTAAGCAAAAAGCTAGAGAATACCTGGAAAACTTACTCAATCATCATCTACTACAAAAGAAAGGTAAGAATCAGATCGGCTTTTGTCATCAATTGCTTCAAGAATATTATGCAGCAGAGAGATTACTAGAAATGTTGCAACAGAAGCATCCTGATCTCGTTGACGACAAACGATTTCAGCATTACTACCTCAATTATTTGAAGTGGACAGAGGCGATCGCCTTAATGCTTGGGCTAGCAGACGTAACTAAAAGTCAAGCAAAACAGCTTATTGAGTTAGCTCTTGCAACTGATTTAATGCTAGGAGCGCGGTTAGTTAGAGAGATAAATATAGGCTCTCAACCAGATGCTATCGCAGATGTTATGTATAAGCTTGCAAGTATTGCACCAGAAGAACCAATTTGGCTCAAGCTTAAGATATTACAGAAAATAGGAACCAAGGCGGTAATTAATTACTTAATTCCTTTGCTCGATTATCCAGATGACTATATTAGTCGTCATGCTTATCTTACATTAATGCTCATTGATTCTAAAGTAATTCCGGAGCAATGCAGATTTATACGAGACTTAAGGAAGTATCAAGACATACTTAAGTCTGTAACTGAAACTTCGGAGACGGGAGAAGTTCCGATACTACATCCACAAACTGTAGAAGAATTAGTTCTAGAACTTCTTAAAGCAATGGAAGACTTGGACTTTGGAGCCTGTTGTATAGCAGTGGAGGCTTCAGAGAAAGTTGGTTCTGAAACAATTATTTCTGCATTACTTGCAGTTCTTTCACCTTCAAAATCGCATTCATATAATCGTCAGCAAGTAGAACATCTATGTAGGTTGGCAGCATATTATTTACGAATGCTCAGCCTTAAAGAGAATGTTGCAAAAGTTCTTGATGAAAACCATCTTCAGGAGTTGGTTCAAGTTCTTGAGCATTCAGATGTTTGGATTCGCTGGCGAGTTGCTTTTACTTTATGGAATGTTGCATCTAAACAGGTGATCCCTCTGCTTCTTCCAAAACTTAACCATAAAATCCTTGATGTTAGCTTCAGTGCAGCTTTAGTTTTAGGTAAGTTTGGTTGTCAAGAAGCAGTTTCAGGATTGATCCAGATTATGGATTACGAAAATCTTAATAAACATCCTGATCCTTGGGAAATTTCCTATGTCGCAGCTTATGCATTAGGACAGGTAGAAACCAATAAAGCTGCAAAATTTCTGCCAGAACTTATTTCTTTGATTTCCAAACCTCTTGGAGAAAATGCTTTTCGGGCGATCGCAGCAATTCAATCACGCTGTGGATTCTACAATTATGAAATTTATCGACAAACTCAAGAGATGAGAGAGTTAGAATCTGAAGAAGGTAGCTTTATCAAGAAAATTTATCAGGATATAGATAGAGCCATTTATCAAATTCAAGATAATCGAGAGTTGCGTCAAAAAGATTCAGAAGACCGATTAACTATAGACATAGTGGGGCAGTTACTTAGCCTAAACTATGAGGCAGCTCATGACACAAAAATCGGGGGTCATGTTGACCTTGTAGTTAAAAAAGATGACTTTAAATGGTTGGGAGAAGCAAAAATCTATAGAGACAATACTTGTCTTTGGGAGGGATTTCAACAACTGGTTACAAGATATTCAACTGGTGATTCTAATCAAAATCATGGTGGCTTAATAATCTATATATTTCAAGAGAATGCGAAATCGATTATGGACAATTGGCAAATTTACTTGATGAGTAAGGAGTTGCCAGATTATGTTTGCAAGCCCTGTGAAATGAGAGATTTAGCTTTTACGTCAAGCCATAGACACGAAAGTTCAGGAAAACCCTTCTATGTTAGACACATGCCAGTAATCCTTCATTTTGCTCCTAAAGATAAAAGCGGACGACGTAGAAAGAATAGATCTTGATTTAAATAGAACAAAGGAGATAATTGCTATGGAAATTGCACCTCACATCAACATCGATCCTGAGATTCATCACGGCAAACCTGTCATTACAGGTACTCGCGTTCCTGTTTCGCTAGCGATCGGGTCACTCGCTAGCGGAATGACTATGGAAGAAGTCATCAAAGAATATGAGTTAACTATCGAGCAACTTCAAGCCGCTCTAGCCTACGCAGCAAATTTGGTTGCTCAAACCGATGTCATACCATTAGGAGCATAGATCTTGAACATACTGGTTGATGAAAATCTACCTCGTTCTCTGGCTCCACAAATTGCTGAACTAGGTTTCACCGTTCAAGATGTTCGTGATATCGGACTACGGGGGCAACCGGACACCGAGGTAATGGCGACAGCAACAGCGACAGATGCTATTATCCTCACGAAAGATAGAGGCTTTACCAACGTTAAAACCTGGGACGAGAATTTTACAGCTGGAGTCATCTTCATTAACCTCCCGGATGACAGCCCTGCTAGTTTTGTAAATGCCAAAATCATAGAGTTGCTAACCCAACGTACTGCAACATCGCTGTTAGGGGCAGTTACAACAGTGGAATTGCGACGTGCTCTTTCTCGTCAAGCTCGACGTAGACCTTAATTTTCTATAGTCTAAAAATAAGGTGGAGGCGGAGCCTCTAAAGTGACATTGCAAGGCAGAACCTCGCAACGAGAACAGAAGGGAAGCCTCAAAACAGTAATTGAGAACCTGAACAGAAGGTTTAGAAACCCCAAAACGATGTTGAGGAACCTTGAAGCGATAACGAGGACTTTCAAAACGATATTTGGGAGCCTCGAAACGGTATTTAGGTTATTCAAAACGATTTTTAAGCCCCTCAAAACGATTTTTAAGCGTGTAAATACAGGAATTGAAAACCCTAAAACGATATTGATAAGCCTCAAAACGATAAATGTTACGATCGCTTTACAAAACGGTGCGATCGCTTGAGTATAATCAACCAGTTCATCTAGCTGTAATGCAATCCTGTCCTCATATTTGCGAAATTTTGCCCAGGGAGATTAATAGAGTTAACCATTAAAGTACAACCATTAATCCCAAAACACTGAAGTGGAGTTGCATCTATGCCAAGACCAAAACGCGGTTCTGTTGTACTCAATAAAGCTATCCGCCGAGCAGCAGGCATGCGATCGATTAGTGAAACGCTACAGTTTGGTGATGGCTTGAGCTTGATAGAGTACGATGACCGCATTCAAACCTTACAGATGCAGCTATCCAGTTACAACACGATGCTGTCAAAGTTGGATGAAATGGCAGGTCACATTGGATTGTTGGAGCAGGATTTGGGAAGTTACTCCGAAAAGATGCTGATGAGTGTGGCAACTCGATATGGCAAGGATAGTTTGCAATATATGCAAGCCGGAGGAAAAGTCCGGAAACGTTCAACCCGCTCAGCCTCAACGCCTGCGATCGCGTCAGGTGTTGCAACAAGTGCAGCAACAAACGGTAATGGAACCCAAGCTGCGGTGAGTTAATGCTGACTTAAAGTGAAGTGTCTGGATTGTAGATAGCTGTCACAACCTGCTTAGCTTACAACTCATTTAGAACTGCTATACAATCCATGGCATGGATAAATTTGAGTGCATACGAGCTTTTACCCAGGTTGTGACGGCGGGTGGTTTTGCTGCTGCTGCCCGCCAAATGGGATTGTCGCGATCGGCAGTAAATAAACTTGTCATTAATTTAGAGAATGATTTGGGAGTGCAACTGCTGCATCGCAGTACTCGACAGGTTAGCCCGACAGAAACCGGGTTAGCTTTTTATGAGCGGTGTGTCGCTATCCTGGCGGATTTAGCCGAGGCAGAACAAGCCGTTTCTCAACTGCATGAAGAACCCAAAGGACGACTCCGAATTAATGCCCCCATGTCATTTGGCACAATGCATCTAGCCTCTGCTGTGGCTGATTTTCTCCTCCAGTATCCTGACTTACAGGTGCAACTGACCCTAGACGATCGCTTCGTTGACCCCATCGAAGAGGGATTTGATGTCACGGTGCGAATTGCAGAGCCTCCAGAGACAGCGAGTTTAATTGCTCAAAAACTGGTATCTGCGCCACGAGTGGTATGTGCTTCCCCTACCTATTTGCAACAACGAGGAAATCTCACCCATCCCAGCGATTTGCGTTATCACTCGTGTTTACACTATGGGCATCTAGCCGTGGAAAATCACTGGCTACTTGTAGGAGCAGATGGAGAACATACGGTGACGATTCGGGGGGCGATGTGTTCCAACAATGGGGAAGTCTTACGGGATGCAGCAATTCAAGGATTAGGAATTGCATTACTGCCTACGTTTATCATTGGTAGGGCTTTACAGCAGGAGCAACTCACCGTTGTGTTGCCCGACTATCATCCAACAGAACTTTCCATCTACATTTTGTATCCAGTCAATCGTCATCTTTCGACTAAAATTCGACTGTTCGTTGACTTTTTAACGACTCGTTTTCAACGTCAAGCAGACACTTTTTTCAAGTACAGTGTTGTCAAAAATGCTTGAGTGGGTTTTTTAGGGTTGACTACTGCTTCGAGGCGATCGCCCCGTTGAATACCCAAACTCCAACCAACCACATAGTTCACCACCTCATACACATCGCTGCCATAGGAGTAGCGATATCGCAAAATCCATTCCCCGCGTGACAGCCGTTTCTGCACCAAAATGGCTTCAACCGGAACACCCTCAGCAAATACCCTGCGAATGGTGCCAACTCGTTTGAGTAACAGAAAAATACCAATTGGAATGGTTAACAGGGCAATGGGTCCTAATATGATGGAAACCATGGTCAGAAGAAAAAGCACCAACGACCAATAGTCCCGAAAAATTACTTTAAAGCGACCGGGTTTGGGATTCATTCTAGAACGCGGGTAAGCTAGCAGGATTAACGTGCCGCCAGTGTAGCCCCTCATCCTCAAAGGTAGACATCACCCGATTGGACTAGTGTTGCGAACACAAAGTGCTGCAATGTAGGGGGTTCGGGGGCGTTGCCCCCAAGAAGGGGGATGTATCCCCCTCCACCCCCTCCTCTATCTGACGTTTAATTACGCCAAGCTATAGCTGTAGTCACCTCAGTTAAGACAAGGCACTCAACAGGACAGACGCGATTAATCGCGTCTCTCTCAGCAGGACTCAAATTCAATGTCCTAATGGTTTTGGCGATCGCTATACTTCTAACATCAGTTCGGTTTAAGAGCCTGGCGAATAAATTCGCGGCTAACAAAGCGAAGTCCGCCGACGCGGACTCTGGAAGAGGCAGGATGTGACGAACCGACGCAGGTCGGTTTTGCTGCGATAGCGGCGGTTTTAACCGCCAAAATCCTGATCCCAAATTCACGTTCATTTAAATTCGTCCTGCAATCGTGCTACCCACTGCCTCGATCCTGCTAAACCGCTAACTGAACTGATGTGACTCCCTGACGCAACTGTCGCTGTCGAGCAACCCAGGAATAGCGAACAGGATAACGAATTAGCGGAGCAAACTGGCTGACTCCCCATTGCAGCAAGGGGTAATTTCCCAGCAACTCTGCTTGGGCTGCCTCTTGATGTTGTAACTGCTGAGCACGCATAATTTCTGGCTCGCGTGCTGCTTGAATCTGGGGTAATACCTGGTCGATGCACACCAGTTCCTCTGACGAGGGAATTGCTGCCTGGGAGACTCCCTGCATTAGTGGGACGAGATGATTGGCAGCGACAATGCTATCGCGCAGTGCCATATTGATCCCCTGTGCTCGAATTGGTGACATGGGGTGAGCCGCATCCCCTAGCAGCAATAATCCTGGCACCCACCATTGAGGACAGCGACCCACAACGACGGAGAGTAGGACGGGACGTTCCAGCGAATCGGCAACTGTCCGAAAATGATCTGCCAACCAATCTGGAGAAGCTGATGCCAGAGTTTTAGCCCAATCGATCTGTTTCCAGTCTTGGGTGCGATCGCCCAGTGCCCATCCGACTTGCAAATTTCCCTCCGAACTGCGAAACAACCCAAAGGCGTGTTGTCCCTGAACGATGGAATAGAAAATATTTTCAGCCTCAAACTGAGGACTGTCTGCCAGACGAAACCAGAGGATATCGAACGCATTGGATTGGTGTTGCAGCGAGAGATTAGCTTGCCGTCGGGCAACTGAGTTGCGTCCATCAGTCGCAATGACCAGAGATGCGGCGATCGCTCGATGATCTGCCAGTCTCACCCCTGACACGCGTCCATTAGATGTCAGCAAGTCTTGAACCGCCACACCCTGCACAAACTCAACATGAGGGTAATGGCTGAGTTGATCGATTAACGCCGTTAGCAAAGCCGATTGAGAAACCAGCGTACAGGGTTCTCCTCCCGGTTCAATTGGCTCCTGAACCCGAAACAGCGATCGCCCATTGATCCAAAACTCCCAGGCAGTCAGTGGACGATGGGGAATGCCTTGTAACACAGCAGTTAAGCCCATCTGATGGAGAGCATCCAATCCGCTTGGCATTAACCCCTCTCCGCGAAACGTCCGCTGAAAGGTGTTTGATGCCTCAATCAGCGTCACTGAAATGCCTCGTTGGGCTAACAGCAAGGCTAGAGTTGCTCCGCCTGGTCCTGCCCCCACAATAACAATCTGACTCATGCCGCTACTGCTTTTAGCAGTTTGTGTAGTGCTACGCATCAAGCTTAGAGCAAAGAGAGGTTGGGTAGTGTTTCAGACCTGTTGCTACTAACCCCCCGGGTGTCGCCGTTCCCCTTACCAAGGGGGACTACAGGGGGTCTTACAGAGGTTATCAACAGGTTTGGAACACCACCTTTTTAATGGGTTAAAAATTGCTGTACTCGTTGGAGCAATCTCTAAACTCAATGCCACGGTGCTTAGCTGCATTTTGGGCGAATTCGTAAGCCATTTCGTAAGATTTAGAAGTATGAATTGCAACCCAATCTGAACGGTCTTCACATCCGGCACATAACTCAAGACAATTGCCAGAAACGTAAACTGTGAAGAAGGTAGGTTTATTTGATGACCGTGCTTGCTGCATAACTAAACCCTTCATATTGCCATCTCAACAGAACAGGAACACACCCTCATCATCTGATTCGCTTTCACGAAGGGTTCCTTTCTAAAGAAAGATGTCAGAAATGCTAGATGTAACATTCAATCGTATTGGCAATTGTAAAGTGATAACGAATGCTCGAACTTCAGGAACAGATTGGTGTAATTTTATCCTTTTGGCGATTTACTAGCCCTTCTATAATCTGCTTATAAATGGGCGTAGAGCCATTGGATATCAAGGAATGGATAGGCAATAGTTTTCACCAACCGCAATAGAACACCCCAATTCTTGGCTACAAGTATCAAGCATCTGGAAGCCTGGTACAGCAAACAGAAGCTGATCATAGCAAACCTGACCTTGGATGAGATAAACCAATAATTTACAACAATATTAGTAATTTGTTAGTGGGTATTTTTTGTGGGATATAAGCGTTCTCATACCCCACAAACACTACTTGGATGGCGATCGCCATCCAGGTGAATCCATCCACGCCTATTAGAATCCAGTCCGCAACTCGTGTGAGCTTCGCCGAACCTCAAACACTCAACGTCTGGAGTTCGCATCGAAATCAGCCGTTTCAACCGCCAAAATCCCTATCCCACATTCAACTGGAGGAGTTGAGATCAGGTTGCCAAACTACTATCGCCACCTTCTAACAGAGTGCCTTCTAAATTGGCATCTTCTAGATTGGCACCCCCCAAATTGGCACCCTCCAGAGCTGCCTGGTTAAGGTTTGCCTGTTGAAGATCGGCGATCGCCAGATTTGCGCCACTTAAATCAGCGGCTTCTAAATTAGCACCCTGCATATCTGCCTGTGCCAGGTCTGCCTGGTTCAAATTCGCCTGAACCAGGTTTGCAGCTTGTAGGTCGGCTTGACCCAGAACAGCGCGATCGAGAATTGCCCCCTCTAAAATCGCCCCATCTAAAGTGGCATCGCTTAGATTGGCTCCGCTCAGATCAGCCTGAGTCAGATCGGCTCCATTGAGATCGGCTCCACTCAGATCAGCCTCTCGGAGTTTGGCATGACGCAGATTGGCTCCATCCAGGGTTGCCCCTTGTAAAACAACGCCATCCAGGTCAACCCCTTCCAGTTCTGCTTCGCTGAGATTCGCAACACTAAAATCTCGTTCGCCCGCAGCATAGCGTTGCATCAGTTCTTCTACGTTCATCGTTTCTTCCTCTACCGTAATTCCGCAGCTTCACTTCCTGAATGACTCAAAGAGTTGGCAATCAAGGTTGTTCGAGTTCAAAGGATAACCATTCTATTCGTTAGAACTCCGTTGGAATGCGATGTATTCCCTTCACCGTAAACTAACCCTTTTAACAAAACCCCTGTCTTGAGACACACCTTCCCGATCTGTATAACAAAAATGAAGTGACAGATATTGATTTTTGTCATTCCACTTGCTACAGTGGAAACAACTCAACACAGGAGTAATCATTATGTTGATGCGACAGCTTGGAAATAACGGACCGATGGTATCGGCACTCGGATTGGGGTGCATGGGAATGTCTGATTTTTATGGTCCAACCGATCGCGAAGAAAGCATTGCCACCATTCACGCGGCACTCGACGCGGGTATCACTGTGTTGGACACAGGCGATTTTTATGGCATGGGGCATAATGAATTGCTGTTGCATGAGGCACTGGCAGGGCGAAAACGGGAGGACGTTTTCATTGCCGTCAAATTTGGCGCACTGCGGTCACCGGATGGCAGCTTTATCGGGTTTGATGGTCGTCCAGCCGCCGTTAAAACCGCATTGGCATACACCTTGAATCGATTGGGTACGGATTACATCGACCTGTATCAGCCCGCTAGGATTGATCCCAACGTACCGATCGAAGACACGATTGGGGCGATCGCCGAGATGGTACAAGCGGGCTATGTTCGGCATATTGGCTTGTCTGAAGTGGGGGCAGATACAATTCGGCGGGCTGCGGCAGTGCATCCAATTAGCTGGCTTCAGATCGAATATTCCTTACTTAGTCGCGGCATTGAGGCAAACATTTTGCCAACAGTGCGTGAATTAGGCATCGCGGTGACTGCCTATGGAGTGCTGTCACGAGGGTTGTTGAGTGGTCACTGGTCAAAGGAGCGATCGGAGACGGCTAAAGATTTTCGGAGCCACCTCCCTCGTTTCTCCGGAGATAACCTCGATCGCAATTTGTCACTGGTAGAGGCACTTCGCACCATTGCGGAGGAACAGAATGCTACAGTTGCACAAGTGGCGATCGCCTGGGTGCTATCACGGGGCAATGATATCGTTCCTTTAATTGGGGCGCGTCGTCGTAGCCGTTTAGAAGAAGCACTGGGGGCGTTAGACCTGCACTTAACTGCCGATGAGTTAGCTCAAATTGAAGCGACGATTCCTCCGGAGGCAGTAGCAGGCGATCGCTATGATGCCAGTCAAATGGTCATGTTAGACAGTGAACGTCAGTAGTGAACGAAGTTGAAACCCTTTCGCATGAGTGACTCAGCCTTAACCCCGGATCGGATTCTCAATGCAGCCGAAGACGTGCTGCGGCGATACGGTCCGGCTAAGGCAACTGTGGTTGATGTTGCTCGGTTTTTAGAAGTCAGTCACGGCTCCATTTATCGTCATTTTCCCAGTAAAGCTGCGCTGCGAGATGCTGTTGCCGAACGGTGGTTGCATCGAGTATCGGAGCCATTGGCAGCGATCGCCACCGAATCTGGTTCAGCGATTGAACGCTTACATCGATGGTTCCAACACTTAATGAGCTTGAAGCGGCAAAAGGTGCTGGATGACCCGGAGATGTTTGCAACCTATTCGGCAATCGCTGAAGAATCACGAGATGTCGTACAGGCACATGTTATTGAATTGGTGCGCCAGGTCACTCAAATTGTTGAGAGCGGTGTTGCGAGTGGAGAGCTTACAACGTCTGATCCTCAACAAACTGCCAGAGCAGTTTTTAATGCCATGATCCGGTTTCATCACCCTGCTCATGCCCAGGGGTGGACTGCACCTGATATCGACGCGGATTTTGAAGCCGTCTGGCGGTTAGTGTTGGCAGGTTTGGTCAGTAATACCAACTTGAATGACCTGGCGAATTAATTGCAGCGATCGGGATTCAGGTTAGATAAACGGTGTTGCTCATCTAATGTATGAATCATGTATGAATTTTGTAGGGGCGTTTCGCGAAACACCCCTACAGCAGGGGCGTGTTTTCAAAAATCGTATCTTCCTTCAGGATCGCCGATAAACTTCTCCATCACAAAGTTAGTCAACCATTCTCCACGGCACTCTACTTGTTGTTCCTTGACGATCGCAAACCCCATGCGCTGAAAGAAGGGTTTTGCTGTAATGCTGACCTCAACAAACAAGTGATTTAATCCTAGAGCGATCGCCTTTTCTTCGATCGCAGCATAGATCTGACTTCCTACCCCCCGACGCTGATAACCCCTGTGGCAATAGAAGCAGTCAACATGACCGTTGGCTTCTAATTCGCCAAACCCGGCAATCGTTCCGTCATCGTCTGCCACAAAGGTAAATCGGTTAAAGCAAGCTTCTACCCAATTTCTAAAATGGAGGTCATCGGGTGCCCATGCTTTCACTTGGGCTTCAGAGTAATCATTGATATTGACATTGCGGATGGTGTCATGAAAAAGCTGTGCAACTTGCTCCGCGTCTTGCGGCTGAAACAATCGAATTTGCATGGGTTAGAGCAACTCAGCGATTTTTTTGAGCAGGTCTGCGCGTGACTGTTGCAAGCTGTCCATTTGTTCTTCTACTTCTTCTAACTGAACCATCAGCACCGCCAGGGTTTTGCGATCGCCTTGAGTCTCTAAGGTCGGCTGCTGGTAAGTTTTAGGAGGAAAGCGATTCATCGTCTCACCTTTGAAAAACGAAAATAATTAGATTGCAAGTTATCTAGAGACTTCACACCACTCACATTGAATTCCTAGATTAAATCTCCAATCGCTCTATCGTTATCCTCCAATCAGGTCTATTTGGGTAGAGCTTGAAAATTCAAGTGTCAGATCGAATTGGAGTGTTGGCGATCGAGTTGGGTGAGTGCGATCGCCACAATGAGTAATGCGATCGCAAAAACTCTAGACCCATCCAGCGTATGAGATGGAACACCAAACCAACCAAATTGATCAATCACGAGCGACATCATCATCTGACTACAAACAACGGCTAATGTCGCTGTAGTTAAACCCAACTTGGGAACGGTCACCGTACTTAAACTGACGAATGCAGCTCCTAAAAAACCCCCTAAAAATGCCCACCAAGGAGTGGTTGTAAACCGTTGCCAATCTGGTGATTGAAACAAACCTAATGCGATCAAAAGTGCCAAAATACTAAAGCCAACCACGAAATTAATGGCGGCGGCTGCAATTGGAGAGTGCAGTGTTTGTTTTAATCGAGCATTAGCTGCTGATCCGATCGCTAAAAAACTTCCTGCTGAACCTGCTCCAATAATGGCTAATAAAATATCCATAATGAGTCCTACGTGAGAAGGGATAAACTACTGCGCGAGAAAGAAAATCGCAACGGCTAATAAACCCATTGCAATGCGGCGGTTCCGTGTGAGGCGATGTCGGGGCATTCCCAACCAACCAAAATGGTCAATAATGATGCCTGCGATCGCCTGCCCACCAACCACAAAACCCAGGGTTAACGTTGCTCCGAGTGTGGAGATGAAGTAAGCACTGGAGGCGATGTACCAGGCTCCAAATAAGCCCCCTGCAAACGTCCATGACGGGGCTTTACGCAAAGTAGACCAATCAACATGACCCACTTGCCCTGTTGAAAGTAAGGCGATTAAAGCCAGCGAACCGACAAGATAGGATATATCGGCTGCTAAGGGAGCAGAGTTGAGCGATCGCGCTAATTGAGCGTTGATACTGGCTTGAATCGGGAGTAGTGCCCCACTCAGGAGTGACAGCACAAGATAAAAACAGATTTGATAGCGCAACAAGATATTCCGCTGACGGAATAGAGTGAGGAACGTCATAGTGTTAGCCCTGGTGTAGCTGTAAAAGGATTGAGTGTGAACCACTAGCGGACTGTTGCGTAGGCTAGTGTTGCGAACACAAAGTTCTGCAATGTAGGGGGTTTGGGGGCTTCGCCCCAAGAAGGGGCTTCACCCCTTTCAAAACTTATTTTTTGCTGTACTAGTGGTGGTATAGATGGGCAATTGCTCAGATCTATCTTAATATCAAGATACTTTCCTTAAAGGTAAATGTCAAGAATCTCGACGTCGAGATAAAAAATGGAGCGAATCCCTGCCACTGAACCTGAGCTTGGGAGCAGAATTATGACGGTTGAAACCGCCGCTATCGGAGCAAAACCAACCTGCGTCGGTTCATCAAATCCTGCATCTTCCGGAGTCCACGTCGGCGGACTTCGCTCCAGTAGCCGCGAATTCATTTTCCGGGCTCTTAAACCGAACTGACGTTAATTACAGTTGGGAGCTTGATTTGCAAAGCTTAGCGGGTTGGCTTTTACCTCTAAAACTTGCAAATCTATTCAAATCTTGAATACTTAAATGAGATGCCAATAATTTTTCACGTAACATCTGCTGTAACAGCTAAATCAGCTTGCTGATTTGCTGGTAGAGAAGGTATTGTTTTTGTTGTATGCCACTTAATTTCACTTTGCCAGCTGATTAAATCAATAAGACTGTTGCAGGTATTACATCTAATGGATGAAACATTTTTCATCACTGCATTCTGCTCATTGCAATGAGGACAAAAGATCACTCCATCACTGACATTGAGAAGGAGCTTATTCAAAATTGCCCTTTGTTCTTGAGTAAGAGTTTCCCCAAGTCGAGTTATTTTGAGTTTGGCACGGGTAAGGTTGCGACTGAAGTAATCCTTTGGGATTGGAATTAAATCTTCTTCAAGATGACTTAGTACGAGATTAGTTTGATTTACTGCCTCTCGAAATTGAAACAAAACCTCAAAAGCTGGATTTCGATCAATAGCTTGCATCAACAGAAAAAGACTATTTTGAAGCCTCACGACTAGATAAAGTGCATCTTTTTCCAATTCAGATTCAGCTAATTTGCGTTGGAGATCACTAATTTGATCTTTGCTTGTGTCAGAAAGTTCGTGATAGCGTTTCTCTAAAGCATCACGACTATTAATAAGTTCCTCATTAACCTTTTCAAGCTGTTTGACTGCTTGTCTGTCTTGTTCACCAGCAGCATGACTTGTAATTGCCCCAGCAACAAATCCAACAGCTGCACATAATCCTCCAATTATAAAAGGAAGCATAGGAAACTCCTACTCCTTATTATTAGAGGGAAGCAAAATTTGGTCAGAAGCTTGAATGCATTCTGAGGTAAATGAAGAAACAAGAGATTGATGAATTTTCAAGGATTCTGTGTAACGCTTGAGTGCTCCTTCTACCCCAGCCTCTCGTGGACGGTTCACAATTTCTGCACTAGTTTCCTTGGCTTGTGCAAGTAAAGCCATTGTTTTATCGTGTTCGTAGATTAATTCCTCTTCAACTCTTGATAAATATTGCAGTTGATCCTGAGTCAAAGATTTATAGTAACTGCGGACTTGGGTTTTGTGATCATCCAGGATTTGAAAGAACTGATGAATCATACCAACTCCGCCGACCACCAAAAGAGCAGGAGAAATGGCTGTAAGTGCAATAGCAACTGGGGGACAAGCAACAGCTATTGTGGTTACTGTGAAAGCAGAAACTGCCCCAATTCCACCACCAATTGCTGTTTCCTTTGCAGTTTCTAAAGCTGCTTGCTGAGCTGTAATTTCTCCTCGGACAACTCTCAATGAATTCTTGAGTAAAGCAAATGGAATAGTTGTAGCTGCACCAATTGCTGCTCCTTTTGGCATTGCCCCTAGCCCAGCTTTCATAGCCCCAGTCAGATTGTCAAACTGCGCTTTGACTTCTAGCCGTGCTTGTTCTTGTTTCGTCATTGAACGATCGCCACGGGCACGATTTGATGATTTGTCCTCCCACTTAATATTGTCGGGATGCGCTGACCCTCCTTTGCTGTGAGGTTGAATATGACTAGCATCCTTATTAGCTAGATATTCTTTGACATTTCTAGCAGCAGATTCCCCATCAACTCCTGCTCGCTGAGAAGGTGGGATCTTTTCGAGTAGCTGCTGCATTTCAGCTTGTGTGCGCCCTGCTCCTTCGCGGATTCCGCCTCTATAGAAATGGTTTACTTTTTCTGGGGTGAAGTTTTTAATGTTTTCTAAAGAAGCATGATGAACCTTAATATTAGCCGTAGCATTAACTGCTGAGTTGCGCTGAGAATCGTCTGACATCGTAAGAAAAGGGGTTTTGAGGGGTTAACATCTTTGATGAACCTCTATTTATCCTGGTACAGCGATTGCTGAAATGGCATCCGTGGAGCTTCTAGGCATACAAAAACTTTAAATTATGTAGAGAAAATTAGTATGGATTCAGATTCATCCCTCGTGGATTCCTCTGTACATCGCTCTTTACTAATCACACCTGGCGATCGCGTTCAGTTTGTCAGGCTTTACGTTCTTGCAACAGTCGTGTCCTGGTTAGTTGTTCAGTTTGTTTTATTGCCTCTGATTCTGCAACCTCTGCTACGATTTACAGGCTCTATCCAAGTACGCGAACTTTTGATTGGAGCAACTCTAGGTTTTGCTCAATGGCTAGTGTTACGGCGTTATATCCCAGTTAAGTATTGGGTTGCCGCCACTGCATTAGGCGCATTAGGAAGTGTTGTAATTTACGAAGTATGGTCACCGTTATTGGTTGTACCGCCATCTCAACCAGTGGACCCCCAAACTTCTTTGGGAAATTTATCAAACTTTGGAGGCATTAACGCTCCTCCATCGTTACCCGTCGCACTGCTAGCAAGCTTGCTCACCCCCCTGCTGCAAGGGTTAATTTTGAGTCGCTATACTCGCTTTGCGATGGGGTGGTTACTCGTTCCTACTGGGTTTACTCTAATGCTCTTCGTTTTTGGGGTTTTGAATGTGTTTCTATCGTTTATATCCCAACAATTCCTCCAATTTTCCATGCCAATTTTGATACCAGGATGTCAGGGAACAATGCAGGCGATCGCCCTGTGTCTGTTTCCGCGATCGCGTGGAGAGTCGCTTGAAGTTGAGGAGACGAGCAATCGCCCCAGTCTGTCACTGCCTCAGTTGACCGTTGTAACCCTGCTGGTTGTTGGCGGTGTAGCTCTATTGGTTGGGAGTCTAGAAATTTTGCTGCTGAGATTGCAGATGACGATCCGATGATAAGATGATGACTGCTCAACGAGGGGATCGTGGCGTTTGTCTATGCAGAATGCTTACGTAATTGGTCTTGGGCAGTCGGGCATCTCGGCTGCGCGGCTTTTGAAGCGAGAGGGGTGGCACGTCACCATTAGCGATCGCAACTTAGCAGAGGCACTTGCCAAAACCCAACAACAACTTGAAGCAGAAAGCATTGCGGTAAAGTTAGGGCACACCTTTGAGCCTGATCCAGTGTTGATGCAACGAGTGGTCGTGAGTCCCGGTGTGCGGTGGGACTTGCCTGCCCTGGTCAAAGCCAGAGAGTTGGGCATTGAGACGATGGGCGAAGTAGAGTTAGCGTGGCGATCGCTCCAGAGTTACCCCTGGGTGGGCATTACGGGCACCAACGGCAAAACGACGACGACGGCATTGATTGCAGCGATCTTTCAGGCGGCAGGGCTGAATGCACCTGCCTGTGGCAATATCGGCTACGCAGTCTGTGAGGTAGCATTGACCGTTCCGTCGGGTCAATCGTCTGACCCAAATGCTAAACCGTTAGATTGGGTGATTGCCGAGTTAAGTAGTTACCAGATTGAGGCATCCATCCATGTGGCACCCCAAATTGGCGTGTGGACAACCTTTACGCCTGATCATCTCAACCGCCACTACACTTTAGAAAATTATTTCAACATCAAAGCCCAGTTGTTGAACCAGTCCCAATATCGAGTGTTAAACGGCGATGACCCCTATTTGCGAGAGACGCTGCACCATACTGAGGGCGATCGCTGGGAGTCAACCTACTGGACGAGTGTGACGGGTAGAGCTAACCTGCCGGGAAAGACCCATCAGGGGGCTTATATTGAAGACGGTTTGGCATGGTTTCAGGATGAGCCGATTGTGCCTGTTTCTGCGCTGCGGATGGTGGGTGTACACAATCACCAAAATCTGTTGATGGCAGTGGCGACGGCTCGGTTAGCGGGAATTCCCAAAGAGGCGATCGCTCAAGCGGTTCATGACTTTCCGGGCGTGTCACATCGATTGGAACTGATTCGCACCCGGAATGGAATTCAATTCATCAACGACAGCAAAGCAACCAACTATGATGCGGCTCAGGTGGGATTGTCTGCGGTTGAAAGGCCAGTGATTTTAATTGCGGGTGGGGAAGCAAAAGCGGGAGATGATGCTGCCTGGTTAAATACAATTCAGGAAAAAGTCACAACGGTTTTGCTAATTGGTAGTGCGGCTCCTGCCTTTGCCCAACGGCTCAAAGAAGCCACAACCTGCCCCTTTGAAATTGTGGAAACGATGGATCGGGCAGTGGTTCGAGGGGCAGAGTTAGCCCCGCAGACTCAGGCAAAAGTGGTGTTGTTGTCGCCTGCCTGTGCCAGCTTTGACCAATATCAAAATTTTGAGCAACGGGGCGATCACTTCCGGCAGCTTTGTTTGGCGTTGTGATGTTGCTGGGCGATCGCCCCATCACTTTTTACCTGCCAAAATTTGAGCCACCGTTAGATGAATCTGAAGGGGAGCTAGCGGGATCAGGTGTGGGGGCAACACGCTCACTCAATTCTCTCAATTCTTCATTGAGTTCTTGTTGGCGTTGCAGCGTTGCTTCAAAATCTTCACGAGTTGCCAGATCTCCCTGCTGCATTTGCTGTAGGGTCTGTTCCAGGCAGGCATTTAATCCGGCAGCAAATTCGTAACGAGTCACAGGGCGATTACCCTGAAAGGGAAACTGCTGCGCATCGCCCTGGAAGGTCCCATCTGGATTACCAGACAGGCACCCCTGTTGGGGAGACTCTGGGGCGGGTGTGGACTGAGCTAATGCTGGGAGGGTAGAGGCGATCGCCACAGCATTAAACACGGCAATGGTCAGGAAGGAAAAGAGTTTCATTGTACAAAAGACTCGATGAAATTCGGGAAGATGCGCTTAATGACGATAGACCTATCTCGATTGTGTCATTTACGAAGAGAAAGAGCTTCAAAAGTAATTAGGACAGCTACGTCAGAGGTGCCTAACTATTTTTGAAGCTCCCATGCCTCAGTCATTACCGATCAAGGAGAGTTCTGAATTTAGACAAAAATTATTGCCCAGCGTAAGGAATTAAGTGCAGGACGTCACGCAAAACGCTGTAGCCGCCCAAATCCCACAGGAGGTAAGCGACGAAGCCAATCATTGCCAAACGACCATTCCACAATTCAGCCTGGGGGTTCCAGCCAAACAAGAAAGCATTCCGGTCAGCACCGTTATATTCTCTAGCAACGTTGGGTAAATCAGTTGAGTTGGTCATGGTTTTTATCCTCTTTTTGTTACAAATCTCAACATCTCTGTTGTAGTTCCCATAGTAGTTGCCCTATCTGGGTTTGCTGTCTGTCTAAAGTCTTAAAGTCCAAAATTATTGCAATATTTCTTCAAGTTTGTGTTGATCCCATAAGGTTTGATATAGCCCAGACTGGCTCACCAACTCGTTATGAGTGCCCGATTGAACGATTTTGCCCTGATCCATTACCAGGATGCGATCTGCCATTGCGGCAGCAGAAAGTTGGTGTGAGATAAAAATTACAGTTTTGCGACGAGTCCCTTCGGAGAGGTTTTTGAGAATTTCGGTAGCAGTTTGGTTGTCTACACTCGACAGGGCATCATCCAAAATCAGGACGGGTGCATCGACCAGTAATGCCCGTCCCAACGCACTGCGCTGACGCTGACCACCAGAGAGCGTAATACCCCGTTCGCCCACAATGGTTTTGTATTGCTGCGGGAAGTTGAGAATTTCCTGATGAATCTGGGCTTGCTTTGCCGAAGACTCGACTAAGGGTTGCTCCGCTACTGGGTCGCCATAGCGGATGTTGTTTTTGATGGTAGTGCTGAAGAGGAAACTGTCTTGAGGAACGTAGGCGATCGCCGACCGCAAGTCACGTAATCGGATCTGAGTAATATCGTACCCATCCAAAAAGAGTTGACCGGGGGCAATGTCGAGCAGCAGCGTCAGGGCATTTGCCAGCGTTGACTTACCAGAGCCGATAGGACCGACGATCGCCACCGTTTCTCCCGGTTGAATTGTGAAGTTGACATCGTCCAACGCTGGATGACGGGCATCAGGATAGGCATAGCTGAGATGCTGAGCCGTTAGCCATCCTTTCACCTCTGAGGGCTTGAGGGGGATGGCGTCGGGTGTATCTTTAATTTTGGGTTCCACCGACAACATGTATTCAATGCGATCGATGCTGACCTCACCCCGTTGATAGGCCGTGATCGTAAAGCCCAAAATCGCCGTGGGAAATACGAGCCGTTCTACATATAGAAGTAGTGCCAAAAAGTCACCGATGGTCAGAGCCCCACTGGCGATCGTTCCCGCACCCAACGCCAGAATTGCTAACAAACTGATGCTCGCCAACCCACCCAACAGTGGAAAGAGCATATTGCGCGTTTTTGCCAGCTTTAAGTTCGCTTTGAGCAGTTGTTGATTTAAATCCTGAAAAGCACGGCGTTCATTCTCTTCCTGGGCATAGATCTTAATTAGAGCCATACCGCTCATGTCTTCCTGAATTAGATCGCTGAGATTGGAGGTTTCCTCCTGTACGGCTAATTGCTCATTGCGGAGGCGATCGCTAAATAGGTGTACCAAAAAGAACATCACCGGATAGATGGCGATCGCAACCAACGTTAACCGCCAACTAATCAATAACATCACTGGCAATGTCAAACCATAGGCGAAAACTGTGTTGGCTAAACTCAACACCGCAAAGCCCAACAACCGTCGGATATTATCGACATCGCTGGTAGCTCGACTGATCAAATCACCAACCGTATTGTTGGCAAAATAGGCAGGTTCAAGTGTCAGGAGATGATTAAAAATACGTTGTTTTAAGTCAAATTCAACTTGCCGACCGACCCCAAATAACAGAATCCGAGATGCCATCCGCACGACCCACATGACCGATGCCAACACAAGAATGAGTGCAACGTAATACAACACTCGTTCAAAACTAAATGTCACTTGCAGGCGATCGATGCTATTGCGAATCAGTAGAGGAATGTAAACGCCAATCGCATTCACAACAAGCAGTGCAAGGATTCCTAGAACAGTCTGTCGCCAATGAGGACGCAGGTAGGTTAAGAGTTTTTGTAAACGATTTGAATTAGCCATGTAGTGAGGAGTTGATAGTCAATAGTCAACAGTCAATAGTCAATAGTCAATAGTCAACAGTCAATAGTTAATGGTTAACAGTCAATAGTTAATGGTTAATAGTCAATGGTTAACGAATCAGTAGCTTATAAGTGATGGCTATTAGTCGATGAGCAGTGATTGAGCGTGGGGAGAAGTGTTCGTCACTCTGTGTCATGAGCAATTGACAACTAACTACTGAGAACGACCTAGAAGGACACCGGATTTAACAGCCAACCCCGCAGGAAATAATAAACTGATGTCAGATATTCATCGACAACACGAGTGGTTAAAGCAAGTGCCTCAACATTCGGAACCAGATCGGATAGGAGAGCTAATCGCCTTCCCTCTCGCAGTTGAAAGGCAAAGAAATCAGTTGGTCGCGCTTGTGCCTGCAAGCCCACCTGAGCAAAGGCAGAGGTAGCTCGGCGAATATTAATCGCAGGCGAGATTAAGACGATCGTATCATTTGCCTTTTCATAGCCGCGTTCCACTAAGAGTTGTTCAACCTCAAGCGCACTACTTCGCACATCAACCCCTTCAGGCTCAATCAAAATCCGCTCTTCTGGCACTCCCGCACTCACGAGCAGATTGATCGTGTCTTCGGTTCGGTTTGCCCCTTCTGCACCGCTGTCAGGTTGAGGTCCAGCACTCACAATCACCAACGGAGTGTTGCCCTGGGCTGCCAGGTTTTGATAGATCTGACCAGCGTAATAGAGCCGCGACACCAATCCTGTACCGAAGCCATCTTCAGGACTGCTGAATTGCGTGCGGACTCCATAAGTCGGGTCGGCGGGTGAGGTACCATCACCGAGAATGACGATCGCCCTTACTGTAGAAGGATTTGGAGGACTATCCCCTTGAAGTTGCACGGTTGTGGATGCCGATCGCTCCGTTTGCGAGGCTAACCAATACGACACAATCGGTGTACTGGTGAAAAATAGAACCAACAGAGCGGCTACAACCTGATTAGCCGCGATTTTTTTAGTGCCTTCCTTGAGTGAATTGAGTAATAGAAAAATCGCGAGTCCCAGAGGTTTCAGCGGCAGAGACAAAATGCTCCAGACGGTTCCAACGGTTTTATTGGTCGGTTCTAAAAAAGCCAGAATGATAAAGGCAAATACGATTAATCCACCTAACCAGGTTAGATAAACTTTGTTAATAAATCGGCTGAAGATATACCAGATGATGGTGACAATCAGTACCCAAAGCAAAACTCGTGTTAGCAGTTCAAACATGGTTGTGTCCTCATCATCTGCTTCTCTTAAGTGTAGGAAACCAGGAAGCCATTTAACTTCGCTAGTGGAGTCTTTATCTGAGTTAATGCAGATGGAAAAAATTGGTAATTTGTTGCTGTTTTAGTGTATATCGATTTTTGACGAGTTACACCATATTTGCCAATGGAGTGGCGGTATCTACAGGGGTAAAGCCTCCAGCAAGAAGCTTCTAAGTCACTTGCAAGGCTCGTTTACGAAATGCTTTACCCTTAGCAAACAGGACTGATTGGACGCGGTTAGACAAACATTTCAGTTTGTAGAAACGATGATTGAAAGGGTGTTTTATTAGGAAGGATTCTTACAATTTAAGAGTAATCAGACGAGCGAATTCAGGCTCGAAGTCGCCCTTAAAAAGCAAAGCAATTTGACGACCTGCTACATCATGCTTAAGGGAGATTTGCAAATAGCGATCGGGATGGTACGGAAGGCGTTCTGCCCATTCGATCGCCACAATTCCAGGAGGGTATTCGATTCCTTCCCAATACAATTCTGGAGTGAGCGCAATAACCTCACTGGGAGAGAGCCGATACAGGTCAAAGTGATAAAGCGGTACTCGCCCTTCAAAATATTCGTTAATCAGATTGAAGGTTGGGCTGACCACGGGTTCTGTAATGCCTAACCCGCTTGCAATTCCCTGGATGAGAGTCGTTTTGCCGCTGCCCAAGTCACCGTCGAGCAGTAGGGTCGTGCCACTTAGGAGCGATCGCCCCAGGGTTACGCCCAATTCGTGGGTTGTGTCTGCATCTGGCAATGTTAGCGTCACGGACGGTTCAACCATAATGGGCTGTAAGAACTGAGTTCAAAAACAAAAGGGCAAGCACACGGGTGCTGCCCTCTCTCAAATGGCTAGTTAGAATGCCAGACCAATCAAGCTTAGTTGTCGTAAATCCGACATTCGTCAGCTTCGGGGTTTGCATCACAATACTGCTGAAGAGAGTTCTTGGGAGTCTCTTTTTGCCGCTGGTGAGCAGCTTCAGCTTGCAGTTCCTCAACTGCATCCCAAGCAGCGGCACATTCAACAGAGCCGTCACCCTTGATCTCGCATACACTGCGAGCTTCGTCACGTTCTTGTTCGATTTTGCTGTGGATATCGTTCATAGATTTTGGCTGTCTCAACTTATGTCCATCGGTATATTAGAGCATTCTTACTCTGAATGACTTGGTCTACTTGGGGGTTTCCAAGTCTGCCGTTGGTAGCTACTAGGCTGTAGCTGGCGGGTAACTATCTTCTAATAACACACAAACTTGGTGAATCGGAGCAAAATCCTGTTATAGATTTAAGATTTAACTTTCCTATCTCTGCGTTTGCGCGTTATGATTAATAGTTCTCTATACATATATTAACGCCTACAGGAAGAATTGCCTCTATCCTCGTAAGCAATTTTACTCAGTAGAATGATGGATAGAACCTCGAACCATTTCTAACTCAAGCCTGAGTGAATTTCTATAGTTGACAACTCTGAGGACTGATAGGATCGATAAAATTCCCAAGGGAAATGGCAATGACAGCGATGAATCAACCAATGCAATGGGTTAGTGGATTGTCAACCCGTCCTTCGTTGGAAACGGCGATTAAAGAGGTGGTTGAGCAAACTCAGCGATCGCTGCAATCTCCTCCTGACCTAGGATTGGTATTTATCTCATCGGCGTTTGCCAGCGAATATTCTCGTCTGATGCCGTTGTTGCAAGAGTATCTGTCAGTACCCACGCTCATCGGTTGCAGTGGCGGTGGTGTGATTGGCATTGATGCAACTGGGCAAACTCAGGAAGTCGAAGAGGAAGCGGCGATCAGCCTGTGTTTAGCCTGTCTGCCCGATGTCAAAGTTCATGCCTTTCATATCGCACCGGACAACCTGCCGGATCTTGATAGTCCTCCCAGTGCATGGGTTGATCTGGTCGGAGTGCCTCCCCAGGATCAACCCCAGTTTGTTTTGCTGGCAGATCCCTTCTCATCGGGGATCAACGACTTGCTTCAAGGATTGGATTTTGCCTATCCGGGATCAGCCAAAATTGGTGGTTTAGCCAGCGTTGGAGCCATGCGCCAGAGTAGTGGGTTGTTCCACAACTACCAATTGCATCGCGAAGGGGTCGTAGGCGTTGCTCTGAGCGGAAACATTGTGTTGGAGACGATAGTAGCTCAGGGATGTCGCCCCATTGGGCAGCCTTATCAGGTGGTTGAGGGCGATCGCAACATCCTACTGAAATTGGAGGAAAATTTCCCCAATCAGATCGGTGCTTCTGGGCAACCCCGCACCCCGCTAGAAATCTTGCAGGAGCTTTTTCAAGACCTGAGTGAAGATGATCGCCAATTGGCGCAGCACTCCCTGTTTGTTGGCGTTGCCCGCAATGAATTCAAGCAAAACCTGGAACATGGCGATTTTCTCATCCGCAATCTGTTGGGAGTAGATCCCCGCAATGGGGCGATCGCCATCGGTGATCGGGTTCGTCCCGGTCAGCGAATTCAGTTTCACCTGCGCGATGCCCACACTTCTGCCGAAGATTTGGAGATGCTGCTAAAACGCTACGACAACCAGCTATTGCTGGGGGCTGACTCTCCGACTCAAGCCTCGCCTGCGGGGGCGTTGATGTTTTCCTGTATGGGTAGGGGTGAAGGGCTCTATGGCAAAGCCAATTTCGACTCCCAACTGTTTAACCGCTATCTGAAAAACATCCCACTGAGTGGCTTCTTTTGTGGAGGGGAGATTGGTCCTGTTGGTGATGCCACCTTTTTACATGGCTACACTTCGGTATTTGGCATCTGTCATCAACCGTAGTGAGATTGGGAGCCAGCATTGCCTTAACCCCCTTAACTCCTCAGTCAAGACTCTTAACTCTCCAGCGATAGACCATGCCGTATGATGGACGCAGCATTCCATCTCAACGATCTATGTCTAAGTTTGAGTTCCCAACTCCCCCTGTATTTGAGCGGGTTGAAGATGAACGGCTACACCGCAAACAAAGGTTAGCCGCTGCGTTTCGGCTGTTTGCCCGTTATGGCTTTGACGAGGGAATTGCGGGTCATATCACCGTGCGCGATCCCGAATTTGCTGATCATTTTTGGGTCAACCCTTTCGGTATGTATTTTGGGCATATTCGTGTGTCCGATTTGCTGCTGGTCAGCAGCGAAGGAGATGTCATAAAGGGCAATGGCTTTGTCAACGAAGCAGCATTTTGTATCCATGCCCCCGTTCATGCGGCGCGTCCCGATGTAGTTGCAGCAGCGCACTCTCACTCGACCTATGGCAAGTTATGGTCAGCCTTTGGACGATTGTTAGACCCGCTAACCCAGGATGCCTGTGCGTTTTATGAAGACCATGCGGTGTTTAACGATTACACAGGTGTTGTTTTAAAGACATCTGAGGGAGAGAGAATTGCCAGCACTTTGGGCGATCGCAAAGCTCTCATTCTGCAAAATCACGGCTTATTGACGGTCGGGCACACAGTGGATGAGGCGGCCTGGTGGTTCATCACGATGGAGCGCAGTTGTCAAGTGCAAGTCATGGCAGAATCCATCGGTAACCCCCACAAAATTGCGCCAGACGTAGCACGCCTGACGCAGACTCAAGTGGGTACTCCTCATTTGGGTTGGTTTTGTTTTCAACCGCTCTACGACAAGATTGTTCGAGAAGAGCCTGATTTTTTGGATTAAGGATTATGTGTTGGAGGGTGAGGGGCGATCGTCATTTAAGATTGCTCCTACATAAGTTCCACCGACAAAGGAAATGCCACCATAGGACGACAGCAGCTTGTTGACATCCGATTCAGACAGGTTGAAGTTTTCGTCCGGTGTTGAGACGGTTAATCCAGAGATCGTCGGGTTGTCAAAGGTAAAGGATTCATCCGGTTCATAGTCTGTGTCGTCCATACTCTGAGGAAGTCGCACTGTGACGGTTCCATCCAGATGAACTGCCATGTCTAAAGACCCATAGCTAAAATCATCCGGTGTGGCTAAAGAACGGCTGTCCAGAGTACTTGTGATTGAAAGAAAAGAGCTATGTAAGTCTGCGTTGGGATAGGCAGCTTGAATAGCTGTAATTAGATCAGGTGGAATGTTGATGGAAGTGTCCATTCCCGAAGACAAATCCGTTCCTTCGTAAAACACATTCTGGAACAGTGGCAAATTGAGAACAATTGGCATCTTCTGTGTCGATCCTCGTAAAGGGCTTGAAACGACGTCTGCTGAGTCAGCAGAGGAGTTCATATAGCTTTGGTCAGAAAGCTTAAGGCAAAGGCAATGGCTCAAATCCTGATTCTGGGGGAGCTTTCCGACTTGCCTCCGCCCCATAGCATATGGCTACGGCTATAGTTCCTCAGAAAGTACCGAATTCTACGGAGATTTTTGATTATCTACATGTAATCTTTAGATTTATTCGTGCTAGAGAATTTAGAGTACAGGATGTATAGCATTCAGGTCAGTTGGGCAAACCCTGAATTCTCTGTCGTTTGCACTAATATAGGTGTGGTCAGAAAGCGTAAGGCAAAGGCAATGGCTCAAACCCTGGATGGGAAGGCTTCTGACTCGTCTCCGCCCTATCAAATGTGGCTACGGCTATATCCGTTTTAGGGCAACCAGGGGATCATTGGGTCTTGTGCAAGGCGGGTCGAGACGGCTTGTGCCCCATAGCGGTTTAGGTGGCTGGGATCAGAGAAGTAGGTGTAGCGATCGACCCACTGTTCACCCAGGTCACGGAAGATCAACCCCTGCTGAGTCAGCGACACGTTCAGCATGTACTGCCTGAATTCTTGCTCGTGTTGCAAGCGCACGGGGTCAAGATAGTCATCGGTCAACGGCAGATTTACAAACACAACCGGGACATTGTGCGATCGCGTGTAGTTGAGCAAGTTTTGTAGAGCGATCGCCTGTTTGCCCTCAATCTGAAAATCCTTGTAGTCGCTGTCATAGGCTCCGGCGACTCTGGCATATTGCTGATAATACGTGGCGGGATTGAATCGCACAGCCAGAGGCAAAAATCCATTCACATCAATCAACCCCTGACCTGCATTGGCTAACGACTGCGGGTCATTGGGGTCTTCTCCAGTCGGCACGATGGGGGATGGCTCTGGTAGCCATGCGGTAAGCCCCTGCTGCACCATTGCTTTGAGGCGATCGCGATCGGTGTGAGCAGCAGACATACTGGCAAGGCGATCGCTAAGCCATCCATCAATTTCTTGATAGCTTGCCGTTAACGAGGCTCCAAACCCCTCGGTTCCTGCAACGCCCGGCATTTCTGTTTCACTCAGTTGGGTTTCTTCAGCTGAGAGGTTGGGGTTTTCCTGAACGATAGCGCGATAGCCCTCTGACAGCACAACGCCGTTGTAGGTGACGTCCAACGTGCTGCTGTTAAAGGCGCGGGCTCCATCTGCCCAGATGATCAACCGGGGCAACTGATCTGGGGTGAGAATGCGCCGCACAATTAGATCAATGACTTGAGCGGTTGCCCCATTCACCCCATAGTTAAACACACTGACGTCGGTGTAACCTAATTTCTCCAGTTCTTGCTTTAACACAACAGGGTCAACTCCCCGCAAAGCTCTGGAACTGCCGACGATTAATACATCGGTTGGGCCTGAGTCGAGCGTGAGTTGGTGATAAAGCGCAACTTTTTGATCAAGCTGTTCGCTGTTGAAGGTGGGAAAGGGAGACTCTGCGGCTAATGCTGAGGCGTTTGCAGGGGCTTCGGCTAACGGAGTTTCCTCGATGAAGGTGTCTTCATCCGTCAACACAGGACTGATGGGAGTGGTCGTGTCGGGGGAGGTTTCCGGCAGGGGAACAGCGACCACAGGCGGTGAGACGACCTGGGTTACAGATTGGCGTTCTTTCAGGTGGTGCAGCAGGCGATCGCCCTGGAAGGTCAACAAAATCCCGATTGTGCCCCAAATCAGAGCCACTTTTGCCCCCTGATAGTGAGATGGGGTATAGCGACTCAAAGCCGATTCTTCAGGGGCAGGGGACACCAGGGTTTGGTTTTCGGGTAGGGGCGCAAACAACTGCGATCGCACCAGAGCCATCTGCATCTTTTGCCCCAATTTCTCGCGGAATGTTTTCCAGGCATCGCGCAGATCGGCGGGGGTCAACTCAGACCGCAAAATCTCATCGCTGGATTGAGCGACCAGATCGGCAACATAGACATCCGTTGCGGCAAACTCTGGAGCGGGTTCTGGGACGAGACGGTTGCGCGATCCCCAGTCTACGCCGTAACTCCAGAGAGGACGCTTTTGCCCCGCTCGTCGCCCATAGATGCGAATCCCCAAAATGCCAGGAAGATGGAACCGCTTCAGCAGTTTGACAATGGTGCTGCTGACTCGCTGCTGATCTGGGCAAACGGGAGCATCGGTCATGATGTGCAGCAAATCCTCGCGCTGCAACAGTTGGATGCGAATCCCCCCGGTGGCGATTTGTTGGTCAAGATCAGGATTGAGCGCACACAGCAGCAAGAAGGCGATCGCATCCCAATCCCCCTGTTGTGCCAGGGTTAAGGTGGGTTCCGCCAGGGCAGCGTGTTCAGCAGCAGGCAGGTTTAGCCAATCGATCCAGGCGGGTGCTTCTTCCCCAATGGCCTGTCCATAGATCGTTGCTGCTTGAATACCCTGTGGTCCCAGGGTTTCCAGGAGTGGCGCGATAATTGCCCGTACCGTTGCCTGATCCGGTGCCTCAGTGGTCGAAATACGAGGATTCAGACAACATGAGAGATGCAACGTTGCATCTCTGAGGGTGCTGGTTGACAGTTGAATGTCGCGATCGCTCAGGGCATGGCGCAGAAGTCGGGCGATCGCCCCGACATCACCCCAGCGTGCCCGTTCCCGCAGCATCTCCACAGGAGGGGTCAAGTCTACACGCAAAAGCCAGTCGGGTTCTGCCTCCCCGGTCACCTGAATGCAGATCACCGCATCGCGAAAATCATCTAACTCCAGATCGCGCAACTGCCGCGCCATTGGCTCCCCAATCGCAACAGGGTCAGGACTATAGAGCGACTCGCAGACGATCCAGAGCCGTCGCGTCGAAACTCGACTCACCGACACCGTATTCAATAAACCGGGGGTGGGAACGGTGGTTTCAAAGGGCAAAGTTTTAACGCTGACTCTGACGGCAATGCCCAGTGTGCTGATGCGCTCACTCAGGTAACGGGCGATCGCATTGGGATGTCCTCGTTTTGCTTGGCTGCGAGTAGAGAGCACGATGGCTCCCCCCGTTGCATCAGACGTTCTAACTGAGGCCGCATCAGGGGCGATTGTAGCGGTGTGGGTTCCCGTTGAGCGGGTGGCGGTGGATAGAGCCAGTCTGGAGTTAGCCCGATATTGTTTTAGCTGCTCCAGATGGCGATCGAGTTGGTCGAGATGAATCCGATAAGACCAGGCAGGTCGCTCCTCACCCAGCGTGCGCCCATAGAGCAACACCTGATAAATCGGTGGATGGTCTGCGGGCAAAAAACTGTTGATGTCGGTCTGATATAGCGCAGGGATCAGTCGATTGAGGGCGATCGCTCGATTGAGGCAGGGCTTGCTCTCACACAACACATGCAAGTGGTTGCCTTTGATCCGAAACTGCACCCAAATGCCACCACGCTCAAGCATTCGGCGCAACCACTGCGCCAAAGGGGATTTGTCATTAGAAGGGGACTGCTCTGATGCCGAATTCAACATTCGTGGTTTGATTGAGCGGGTTTAAGTGAAATGGCTTAAGTCTGATTTTTAAATACGATAGCTAAAAGCCAGGAGCGATCGCGTGATTTTGCCTTATAGGGATACCATACTATTGACTGTTTTCAACAGAATTACGTTTTTTTAACACGCAATCGTCCCAAATATTCCTCATTCTGACGGTTTGCAACGGAATCCGTCACGTTCTTCAGTGACAGAATTTCAAAATCAGGACTAAATCGCTGATGAATCTCGTCTACGCGACCGCCAAAAGGGGGACCATCGGGGCGATCGTGCAACCAAAATAGGGCGATCAGTTCCCCATGAGGACGCAACAGATCCCTGACCAGATGCACGTAGGCAGAGCGTAGTTCCAGGGGAATAGCGCAAAAACAGGTGTGCTCCAGAACATAATCAAACTGATTGGCAAACTCGTGAGGTAGCTCAAAAATATCGCGTTGTAGAAATTGGGCAGAAATCTCCTGTGCCTCTGCTAAAGCAGTTGATTGGGCAATCGCAGACGGAGCAAAATCAAACCCAACCACTTCAAATCCGTGCTTGGCGAACCAGAGGGCATCATGTCCTTTTCCTGATCCTAAAACTGCCATCCGTCCGGGCGGAGGTGCATCTGCTGATTGCAACAACTGGACGAAGGGAGGAGCAGGTTGCCCCAAATCCCATCGGGTTGATCCGGTTTGATAACGTTCCTCCCAAAAGTGAGGGGAACGAGGAGTAGAGATAGGCGATGGCTCAGACATAGGAAAAGACGAAGGAAAAGAGAAGACGGAAAAAGGAAAAGAGAAGAGAGAAGAAGGAAAAAAGAGACATTTGCCACGGGTCTTGACTTAACCAGAAACACCCGTACTTGGAACTGATGCGAAGCGGGTCTTTGGGTTCACTGAAACACCTTCTGCTAGGGGGTTTGGGGGAGACTCCCCCAATGCCTGGTTCTCAACCTTATTCAGTAACCGAGTGTCTCATTAACAGAGCAAAGATGTGTGTACACCGTAGCTTAGAAAGGGGGCTTCCAGAATTTTCCCTTTTTAAGAGGGGCTAAGGGGGAGAACAAAGTTTTAGGCTTCAAGTGCATCAGGCCTATCTGTATTCAGCAACACCGATAAAGGATGGTTCAGAATTTAGGGTTAGCGTGTGCATTAGAGGCAGAGCCTCCGTCACTCCATTTCTAAGCAAGAGTTTGGCAACGAGGTTTGTAAGAAATTTGTTGACAAAGAGAGTGACCGAAGAGGGATAAACGACAATACTTCTCAATTAAGTGAATTAATTTCAAGTTAGGATCTTCATTACCCTTTCTTAACCAGGGTGACAGGTAATTCAGGTATGCTAACGGTGAATACCCCGATTTGTTAAGCTTTCCAAACTCTCAACCCTGCCGAATTTTATGTCTACTTTGTTTGAATTGGTTGTCAAAGGTGGTCCTGTTATGATCCCCTTGGTGGGGTTGTCTGTCGCCACGATCGCCTGTGGTTTGGAACGAAGCTGGTTCTGGTACAAGTTTTTGTCTCAAGAAAAGCGTATTGTTCACGATGTATTAGAAGCCGCTCGCTACGATCTTGACAAGGCAGCATCGATCGCTGAACGAGCGCAAGATCTCCCCATTGGCCGCTTTCTGTTAGCTCCGTTGAAGTTGAAAAATGCCAGTGCTGAAACTTTTCGGCTAGCCATGGAGGCGGCGGGCGATCGCGAGTTTGCCCAGATGCGAAAGGGAGACAAGCTCCTGGAAACTGTGGTGGCACTTGCTCCATTGTTAGGTCTGTTGGGAACGGTAACGGGTCTAATCAATACCTTCAACAACCTCAATGTGGGCGGCGGTGGTACAACCGAGCAAGCAACGGCAGCAGCAGCGGGGATTGGGGAAGCGTTGATCACGACCGCAGCAGGAATGATTGTTGCAATCATTGCTCTGGGATTTTTTCGGGCGTTGGTTTCACTCCAATCTCAGCAGATGGACTACTTTTCCAATGTCGGGTCTGAGTTAGAGCTGATCTACCGTCAAGATTGGTATGAGCCTGCTCTGATAGAAGAAGACAAAGAGCATAACGTCCTCACTGCTAGTGGTGTTGGTCATGGCTCCTGATCGAGGAAGTTGAGCGATCGCATTATGAGATTCAGAGACCGCAACAAAAACTCTCAAATGCTTGAGATTGAGTTGACCCCAATGCTCAACGTGATGATGGGCATTCTGGCATTCTTTGTCATGATCACGATGACTCTAACTGTAGAACAAGGGGTTGAGGTTGAGTTACCTAACAGTGCTGAGAATGCTCCTCCCACTACAGCGGAACCTGACCCTCTAATCGTACAATTAGACGCTCAGGGACAGCTATTGCTCAACAATCAACCTTTCACCGAAGACCAACTATCTCCTCAAATTCAGGCTTATCTGACTAGTAATCGTGCGGGATTTGTAGTTCTGCAAGCCTCACCTGACTTGCCTTATGAGCAGGTAATCAGACTGTTGGGAGATTTGAAGGAAATTGGGGGCGATCGCGTTTCCCTGGCAATCGAATAGAGAAATTTTAGCCACCCGATTTGACAATCATGCGGTTTAACAATCGACAGGGTAACAAAGACTTACCACAAGTCAATCTAATTCCCATGATGGACGTGCTGATGACCGTTCTGACTTTTTTCATCATTGTTTCAATGACGCTGACAGGTCAGGTTGTCAATGTTTTCTTGCCAGAGGCAAACTCATCTGGGGGTGAAGGACAAGGAGAGGGGGAAGATGCCTCAATGGCACAGCTTGTTGTGGGTCTGAATGCAGAAAAGCAAATCTTACTCAGCAATCAAGTCGCAACTACTGACCAACTAGTGCAAGAAATGCAAACCTACTTTCAGGAAAACCCAGAAGGAATGGTAACCCTCAAAGCCGATCGCTCACTAACCTACCGGGATGTAGCAGATGTGCTCAAAGTCATGCGAGATGTCGGGGGTGGTCGTGTTTCTCTGGGTGTCGAAAGTACTGCAAATTAGGTACAGCAACCGCCAGGAGGCTAAAGCCGTAATCTCCATCTCCAATTGCTCAAAGCAATTGGAGATGTCGTTCTTTGGGGAATTACTGTGGGGGTTTTTCCCACACAAAAATCACCGTATCTCGACCGTTTGTGGCAGGTACAAGACTGATGTAACCTGTTACCCCATCTCGTTGGAGTTGGTATAACAATCCCCCGCCATAATTGCCTTGAGGAGCAATTTCATAGGCACCAATCTCTAGCAAATTCTGTAACTCGTTGGTGAAAAGAGCTTGCGGATCAGTTTGCCCAAGTGCTACGACAGCTCGACGCACTTCAGACCGGAGTTCTGGCTCAATATAAAACCCACCCTCATCAGATCCGAGACTGGCAAAAAATGCATTGGGTTGGCTCAGCAATAGACCTGGTTCACTGACCCGTTCAAATGCAGGATTAGGATTATCTGCGTCAATATCTGGAATAGGCAATTCGGTAAAGAATTGGGCTACCTCTGGAGGCTCAACACTAACGCTGCCCAGATCCGCCGGTAAAGGTTGCGGCGTAATGAGAATATTGGTTCCTACATCCGTTGGGTTTGAGAGCAAGGTCAAGTACTGTGTCGTCCCCTGGCGGGATACCTCGTACACCACACGATTAGCTTCACTTTCAAAAGCGGCAGCCGTGTAGCCTTTAGCAGCCAGTTCTCGTTCAAACCAGCTATCGACAGCACGAATGGCATCTGACGTATTTTGCCCCTGCGAGGCAAAGGCAGGAGGTAAGCCTACGGTTCCGGTGCGTGCCCCTGGATAGCGAGGGAAGTCGCGCAAGAAGTCATTAGCGGGGGGAGCTGTCGGAGCGACTGGGGTTGTTGGAGCCGCTGCTACAGGTTCCTGACGGTTCGATCGCACCGGAGGAGGAGCATTGCGGCGAGCTGGAGGCGCGTTTACCCGTGCTCGGGGCAATACGGATGGACGCGGACGAGGAGCGGGCGTTGCTCGGGGTGAGGGGGATGGTTGAGCAACGGGCTGATCCGCAGGGGGTAACTGGGTCAGCGTAACAGTTTCTTCTTCTGGCTCTGCTGGGGCTTCAGGCTCAGATGATCCAAACGGTACAAAGAACAATAGACCGTGCAGGACCAGGGAAAGGAGGAGCATTGGACGGAGCCAGGCTTGCATTGAAGACTGCAAGTTTTTCATAGGGTAAGACTGAGCCATGTTTGACGGAAATCGTTGAATAACACCCAGAATGAATGAATTTCAAAAATGAAAATGAGCGATCGCTTGATACACAAGCTAATCTGACCTGATTAAAGAACTGAATCAGCCACTTTGCAAGGTGAGGATGATACCAAACGATTTGAATCTTTGAGAATAGAGGTTCCTAATTTGAAAGAATCACTTGTACCAACGGAAAATGTAGTATGGTACTCCATCTCCGATCTGTCTTGAAACTTTCATCTAGATTAAGAGGAGTTTAATAGAAACCTTAAAGTTCAACCAAATCCTATTTTTATAATCCTAATATGAAAGCGGCAAGAAAGTTAGAGATAACGGATAAATGCTCTGACAAAACTATTAGCTGTGACCTGTAGGGATTTTTGTATAGCATCAAAAAAACCGATTATACAAAGATTTGGGCGACATCAAAAGTAATGTAAGCCTGGAGAAGCTCAAAATTTAGAGACTCTTCTCAGTAAGAAGGTTATCTAAAACTTCAGCGGTTAGTTGAAGGGAAGCCGTGATATTTTTGAAGGGGGGTTTCGTGTTTTATATCAAGATAAGTTGAAATAATATTCATTGATTTTGAGTTATTTTTTTTAGGAAAAATGGGCAAATCAAAGTATTTTACCTCCGCTAAATCAAACCTTAAACAGATATTAATTTTGCAATTAACTAATTTAACCAGACAAGTTGTACCTTGTTCTTTGAAAACGTGAATTGTGTATTCAACAACATAGTGGTTTCCTGTTAGAGGAAGAAAGAGAAATGGTATTTTCCAACATTCTTCGCAGTAAAATTCTCCGCCGCATTCTCCTTGCGGTGATGGTCGCTGCTGCGATCGCCCTTAGCCCTGTTTTGTCCACCTATGCTCAAAGTGCCATTAGTCTCAATGGTGCTGGTGCAACCTTCCCCGCACCATTGTACGAGCGTTATTTCAGCGAATTTACTCGCGCAAATCCCAACATTCGAGTTAACTATCAAGCCATCGGTAGTGGTGGCGGTATCCGTCAGACAATTGCTGAAACCGTAGACTTTGGTGGTAGCGATGCGGCAATGACGGATGCTCAGATTGCACAAGTCGATCGTGGTATCATCCTCGTGCCCACAGCAGGTGGAGCAGTTTCTATCACCTATAACCTGCCTGGAATTGACAACCTCAGATTGTCTCGTTCTGTCTATCCCGATATTTTCTCTGGTCGGATTACTCGCTGGAACGATCCTCGGATTGTTGCTGACAACCCTGGAGTGAACTTGCCTGACCTGCCAATTCGCACAGCTGTTCGTGCCGATGGTAGTGGTACAACTTTCATCTTCACTAACAACCTCAGTGCTGTTAGCCCCTACTTTAGAGGTCGTATTGGCGTTGGTACGGCTCCTCGTTGGACGACCAACCCAATTACAGGTCGTGGTAATCCGGGTGTGGCTGCACAGGTCGCTAGAACTCGTGGAGCGATCGGATACGTTGAATATGCTTACGCTAAGCAAAACAACTTACAAGTTGCATCCCTAGAGAACAAAGCAGGTCAATTTGTTGCTCCTTCCTTGCAGGCAACTGAAGAAGCGTTATCAGCAGTTGAATTCCCTGATAACTTCCGCGTGTTTGTTGGTGATCCTGATCGTGGATATCCAATTTCTGGTTTGACCTGGCTGATGGTTTATCGTCAGTACGAACAAGCTGGTAAAGCGGCTGCAATCAAGAGAATGGTTGAGTGGATTTTGACAGACGGTCAAGAAATCAATAACACACTCGACTATCTGCGGATTCCTGAGGCGGTTGCTCGTCGTGCGATCGAAACGGTCAATCGTGAGGTGACAGGTCCTTAATTGACGGGCGTGTCAGGTGTGACAGATTCTTCTGTCCAAGGATCTTGATAATCTTTTAGGGCGCGGTTTAACCCGTGCCCTTCTCCATCTCTTGATCAAATTTACTCGTGCTGTTTACGGTTGGAGCCTTGATATGACTGCTGGAACTCCTGAAGACTTGCAAAACACCAGTTCTCTTGACTTAACCAGCACTGAGGATGAAGGGTTGTGGCTTGACGTTGCCTTTACCTGGCTAGTCCGGCTTTTTGCATTTTGTACGATCGCCATCATGGTTTGGATGACGGTCGTGATCTTTCAACAGGCATTTCCTGCAATTCAAGAATTTGGGATAGGCTTCCTGTGGAGTCAGGAGTGGGATGTGGGAGCCCTGCTGTTTGGAGCGTTGCCCTACATTTATGGCACACTTGCCACATCCACTATCGCCCTTCTAATCGCCATTCCGATTGGATTGTCAGTGGCACTGGTTACGAGTGAGAATTTTTTGCCTCCCTGGGTGCGATCGCCCATTGCCTTTCTGGTTGAGTTAATTGCTGCTATTCCCAGCGTAATTATTGGGTTGTGGGGCATTTTTGTATTGATCCCCTTCCTGTTGCCGATCACGCTCTGGCTGCATAACACGTTAGGGTGGATTCCCCTCTTCAGTACTGAACCGTTTGGGCCAGGGCTACTGCCCGCAGGTGTCATTCTGGCTATTATGATCCTGCCAACCATGGCAGCGATCAGCCGCGAGGTCTTAATTGCAGTGCCCGGTGAGTTACGCAGTGCCTCCGGGGCGTTAGGAGCAACCCGTTGGGAAACCATTTTCCGAGTCATTTTGCCCGCTGGATTGTCCGGCACTCTGGGAGCAGCTACCCTGGCACTAGGGCGAGCCCTGGGAGAGACGATGGCGGTCACGATGGTGATTGGTAACTCACCACTGATCAGTATTTCTTTACTCGACCCTGCTTCCAGCATCCCATCGCTGTTAGCTAATCAATTTGCTGAGGCACTGGATGATTTACACATTGGTGCTCTGATGTATCTCGCACTTATCCTATTCGTGTTGACACTCGTTGTTAATATCATTGCAGTGTTAATGGTGCGGTTTTTAAGTCCGAATTTACGGGAGAGTTAATCATCAATCCATACTTGTGCTTCTCATTGATTCATCCTTAAGTATTCCACCATGACAAATTCGCCTCCGTTATCTGTTTCCCCCCTCGAAAACGATCCGGTGAATGACCTGAGTAGTCCTTTACCCATGAAGCGTCGCTTATTCAGCATTGGCATGACGACGCTCGCGTTTGTGTTGGCAGCGATCGCCCTTTTACCTCTGGGTGCCGTGTTGGTTGAGATTCTCAAACAGGGTTTACCCAATCTGCGCTGGGAAGTGCTTGTCTCCTTGCCTGCTCCTATTGGGATGGAAGACGTATCCAATGGGTTTGGGAATGCTATCGTCGGCACCTTTATCATGGTGGGTTTGGCCGCTCTGTTCAGTGTGCCTGTGGGGATGTTAGCTGCTATCTTTTTGTCGGAATTTGGGCAGAAAGCAGCCGTCACAGAAACGATTCGGTTTATAGTAACGGTGTTGAGTGGGGTGCCCTCGATCGTTGTTGGGGTGTTTGCCTACGGGGTCATTGTCTTCACGACAAAACAGTTCTCAGCGATCGCCGGTAGCTTTGCCTTAGCAGTCGTCATGTTGCCCATCATCGTTCTCTCAACTGAAGAAGCATTGAAGCTTGTTCCCACCAATCAACGGCTTGCCTCGTCTGCATTAGGAGCCAACCGTCTGCAAACGACGTTGCGAGTGGTCGTTACCTCCGCGTTGCCAGGTATCACGACAGGCATTCTTCTCGCTATTGCGCGTGCAGCAGGTGAAACGGCTCCCTTACTCTTTACAGCCCTGTTTAGCCAAAACTGGCCCGATCCTTTACCAGGGGGATTGTTTAGCCCCATGCCGTCGATGTCCGTTCTGATTTATAACTACGCCAATTCTCCATTTGTGGAGCAAAACCAGATGGCCTGGACAGCATCTCTCGTTTTAGTTGGGCTAGTCCTGCTCACCAGCATTCTCTCTCGTTTGGTTACTCGTCAACGATCCACTTCTCGCTAAAGATTGATAACGTATGTCATCCGATTCCCATTCCCTCAATTCAACAGGTGCATCAACCGACACTCTCCACTCCGAAGACTCAGATATGGATATTTCTCCAGCTATGCGTGTGCAAAATTTGAGCTTCTACTATGGCACTCGTAAAGTGCTAGAGGGAATCTCAATGGACATCGCGCAAAACAAAGTGACTGCCATTATTGGTCCCTCTGGTTGTGGTAAGTCAACCTTTATCAAATCCCTCAATCGTATTGGCGAACTTGAAACCACGGTCAGAGTTGAGGGCAAAGTTGAGTTTTTTGGGCAAGACCTGTATAGCAGTAAGGTCAACTTAAATCGGTTGCGTCGGCAGATCGGCATGGTGTTTCAAAAACCTAACCCGTTTAGCATGAGCGTTTATGAAAACGTGGCCTATGGCGTGCGGGTGGCGGGTGGAAAATCGAGAGCAGAACTGGATGCGATCGTAGAATCGTCCCTCAAAGGAGCGGCACTGTGGGATGAAGTGAAGGATCACCTCAACAAATCAGCGTTGGGGTTATCGGGTGGTCAACAGCAACGTCTTTGTATTGCTCGTGCACTGGCGATCAAGCCTAAGGTGGTGCTGATGGATGAACCCTGTTCTGCACTCGACCCGATCGCCACGATGAAGATTGAAGAACTGATTCACCAACTCAAAAAAGACTTCACCATTGTCATCGTCACCCACAATATGCAACAGGCATCCCGCGTGTCTGACTACACTGCATTTTTCAGCACAGATGAGAGTCGCATCGGACAAATGATTGAGTTTGGTCCAACGGCGCAAATCTTCCGCGCAGCCACTCAAGAACGCACTCGCGATTACGTTGAAGGACGATTTGGTTGAGGAAAAAAGAGAAGAAAGAAGAGAGAAAAGAAGAGAGAAGAGAGAAAAAAGAGTTAGTGTGAGTTGTCTTCGCAATGAGGTCTTATTCTTTGCGCTGAATAGATGTGCGATCGCTGATAGAGACAGGGCAATTATCCCGTAGGAATGTACACAAACGTATGAGAGAAAATGGGGCGATCGATAAGAATCAAAGCGTGCCTTTGTGAGAGAGCTTTCCATCACCCAATCAGAATTTGTAGTTGAGTAAAGCCAACACCTTCAGGTGCATCTGCTAATCCCAAATGGGAATCTGAAATTATGCGGAAAGATTCTCGCTATCTAGCTTGATCTGCCTATTGTGTGGAAATAATCGGCATAAGTAGCGCATTTGGGATCTTATGCGGAAAAGTTCAGTCTAAGAATAGTTAGCCCGCTACGTTTCTGGTCAGGACGTATAGGCAAGGTTATCTGATTGAGTTGCCTGGGCTAGTTCTTGCAGTTCCGGTATAACCAGGGTATAACTGAAGAGTAGGAATTACAGTTAAGGTCATTATGAAAACTGCAATTTCCCTTCCAGATTCAGTTTTTGATGAGGCGGAAGCACTGGCTCAGCAGTTGGGCTTGTCACGCAGCGAACTTTACACGAAAGCGTTACAAGCGTATTTGAAAAAGCACAATCGTAATCAAATCTTGCACAAGCTGAACCAAGTTTACTCACAGGAGTCTTCTGAACTAGAGCCTATAGCGGCAAAAATGCAATTTATGTCTCTCCCTCGTGAGGATTGGTAATGTATCGGGGAGAAATTTGGTGGGCGAATTTACCTGATCCAGTAGGTTCAGAGCCTGGATACCGTCGTCCTGTTTTAGTCGTTCAGGATGATACCTTTAATCAAAGCCGTATCAGTACAGTTATCGTTGTCATTATCACTTCAAATATTCGGTTGGCAGAAGCCCCAGGCAATGTACTGTTACCGAAAGGAGCAACAGGCTTATCTAGGGATTCCGTCGCTAATGTATCTCAAATTCTCACAGTCGATAAAACGTTCTTGGTTGAGTGTATTGGTTCCTTACCAAACGACTTGCAGGAGGAGATAGATGATGGACTACGAACAGTCTTGTATCTGTAGCAACGCCAGCTAACAAGTCGCTGCACCGGGACGCCGCAAGCTGGTCGGCTGAGTATTCAAAGCTATCAGCGTTCGGTGAGCTTGGTCGTTAATCGTCAATTGTCCATGGTTAAGGGTTAATTTTGAGGTGTTTGGCGAAGCTGTTGGCTGAACTATTGACCATTAATTATGGGCTATTGACCACTAACCCATTAATCTAATATCTCCATCGACCTTCGTTTTCTTTTTTCACTCTTCTTTTTTTCTTACCGTCATACAAAAGCAATTTTGGGCTAGTTCTGGGGTGGTAATAGCTTCTGGCAAAGCGGTGCAGCTAAGTTCTTGAAACTCGCTTCGCAATAGTGCTGCAACATCAATGTCATCATCTACCCAACCCAAATTAGACGGCACACAACGATAGTAGGCATTGACGATGTAAAATCGTCCACCGGGTTTGAGAACTTGCTTAATTCGAGCCAATTCCAGATGTGGATCATGGCAGTGCTGAATTACCCAAGTGCTATAGGCGTGATCCACCCGCAGACCATTTTGAATCAGGCGATCGAGCGCAACGGGTGAGCAGGTCATGAATTTGGGTGAGGCGACGTAGTCAATCGCAAATTGCAACATTTGCTGACTCATATCTACGCCCAAAACCAGGCAATCGTAACGGTTGATGACTTCCTTGGCTAACCGACCGATGCCACACCCAAAATCAAGGATTAAATCATTGGGTTTTGGGTGTAATTCTAAACCCAACTGCTCAGCCAGATAGGGAGTTTCAATCTGCCAGCGTTCTTCAGTGGTGGTTCCCTCTTCTGGCGTTAAAATAATGCCTTTTGCAGCATCCAGCGTATCGACATAAAACACCTCTGGCTTATAAATGGCTTTTGGAACAGGATTATCCTTCGCGTACTGCAACAAACCATTAATTTTTTGTGCTAACTCTGGATGTTCGTCTTGGAGTTCTGTCGCTGACTGCACCAAAACTTCAACCTCGTCTAACTTACCCTGACCCACCAACACGATCGCCAGGTTTTCGTAAGTCTCTGCCGAGTTAGGAATCTGCTGCAAGATTTGCTGATAGAGCAGTTCTGCTTCTGGTAGTTGATTTGTCGTTTGAAAGTGAAATGCTTCTTTGAATAATGTCCTTGCCCAATCTTGCACCAATGCGTCAACCTGATCCGGATGAGCGGGAGCGATCGCAGATAACCAGATGGCTTCTGCCTCTAACGGTTGCTGATGAAGCAACAATGCCATGCCCAGATACCAATATTGAGATGGCTCAGCCTCATCTGAGTTCTCTTCGTCCAAATATTGCTCGTACAGGTCGATCGCCTCAGCATAACGGCCCTGACGAAAATGTTCGATCGCCTGTTGGTGTTGAGTGTTATTCATGGGTGACGCTCTCAAACACTACTCAGACTCAGTTGTGGGGTCGTCTGACTCCGCATGGAAATGTAGAACAGGTAGGCGATCGCCCCGAAATAGCTCTTCACTGGCTTCTCCCACCTGCTGCATCAACTCTGCAAGAGCTTTACTGCCTAACAACACCGCTAAGACAGGTACAGTGCCAAGGCTGATCAAGATGTTAGAGGTTGTCTGAGAGGGATTTGCCATAGAAATATCTCAACAGGAGCTATTGCCCTTATCCTAACATTGCCGTTTCTAGGTTAATGGTCAATGGTCAATGGTCAATGGTCAATGGTCAATGGTCAATGGTCAATGGTCAATGGTCAATGGTCAATGGTCAATGGTCAATGGTCAATGGTTATTCTTCTCGCCCCTCACTCCTCTACCCCTAAAGCTTCTTGAGAATATTTGACAATAAGTAATTGATTCTCTATGCTGCGATCGGGGAAGAATGATGATCCCATTTCTCAATTTGTGTTGTATCTTCCATGCCAAACCCTTTTGCACCCGAAAAAAATACTCATTGGACTCGACGACGACTCCTCCAGGCTGGATTAGCAGGGGTGGGGTTAGGAGGGGCAGCGATCGCCCTCAATCAACTTCAATCTCGCTCCTCAATAAAGATTCCCCCGATTCCTCAGGAGGCGATGGCGGGTATTGACGGTATCTTTCCGATGCAAACGTTGCGGCAGTTTGATTACGGCACGGTCAAACAGGAAAATGGACGTACCATCCGCGAATTTCAGATTGAGGTAGGCACTAAACCGATTCAACTCAACAGTGCGGTGTCGTTTGTTTCCTGGTGTTTTAATGGGCAGGTGCCAGGACCGACCTTACGGGCACGGGAGGGCGATCGCGTTCGGGTGGTGTTTATGAATCGGGGTGGACACTCCCATTCGCTACACTTTCACGGCATCCACCCACCTGAAATGGATGGAATTCGCCCGATCCGCAATGACACTGCCTTTATCTACGAGTTTGATGCTGAGCCATTTGGTGTGCATCTCTATCACTGCCACATTGCCCCAGTCACGCGCCACATTGGGAAAGGATTGTATGGCATGTTTATCATCGACCCACCGCGCGATCGCCCTCCTGCGGATGAAATGGTGTTGATCATGGCAGGCTATGACACCAATGAGGACGGGCACAACGAGTTGTACGCTTTTAATGGCATTCCTAACTACTACATGCAGCACCCAATTCCAATTCAGCAGAATCAATTGGTGCGGTTGTATGTGTTGAATATGATTGAGTTTGATGTTGCTGCGACATTTCACCTGCACGCCAATCTGTTTCGTGTGTATCCCACTGGGAGAACGTTAGAACCAACCGTAGAAACAGATGTAGTGACGATGGGAACTGCTGAACGGCACATTTTGGAGTTTAGTAGCCGTTACACTGGAGAATTTATGTTTCATCCCCATCAAGATGTAATTGCTGAAGCTGGTTGTATGGGGCGTTTTAGCGTGGTCAGCGGATAAAGCAGTGAAAGCGTGAAGAGGTGAAGAGAAAGCAATTGCAGGGTGCTGTTAGCTCACCGTAACGCACTACAAAGAAACAAAAAATAGAGGAATGAGCGCACACTCATGAGATCCTCACAAGATCCTCACAAGATTTTGAGAAGAAGAGAGCAGTTGAGGCGATCAAGGAGTTTGAACCGATCCTTATTGTGCTCTATAGCCGTAGCCACATTTGATGGTGCGGAGGCGAGTCAGGCAGCTTTCCCAGCGTCAGGGTTTGAGCCATTGCCTTTGCCTTAAGCTTTCTGACCAAAGCTATATTCTTTTGTCCTTCTGAAATAGCTTCTAGTTAAGAATCGTTTTCAATATAGTTGACAGTAATTCTCAAAAGTAGCAAGATGAATCCTGTAATGGTAACGATTGCAAAATAATGATGCTCTGTAGTTTTGTGGAGTGAGTAAACCTCCACAACAACAAAATCACCTTTAGGTAAACCCCTTCCCCTCTCAGGGGGATGCTACGGGCAAGGGAACTGGGATTTAAGGGGATAAACCCTATAAAAGCTGTGTATTGATGGAGAGATAAAATGCGAGTGCTTCGATATTTGATGATTGCAATCACGATCGCGTGTTTGGCAATTGGTCTAAATAATTGTGCCAGTTCAAGACCGTCTGATGTCGCGTTACCCCCTGCTGTGACTAGCCCGGCGGCAACTGATACCACAACCGATAGTGGCGATCGCAAAATCAATATCAACACCGCAATTTTGTCAGAGTTAGACAAACTAGAGGCGGAACTGGGCATTCCTGCGTTGTCCCACCAGATTCAAGCTAGTCGCCCCTACGGCAGCCCTGCCGATCTGGTTAGCAAAGGTGTTTTAACGCAGGAGCAGTTTGCTCAAATTCAAGACCAGATAACGGTTGAAGAAATTGTTCTAACGGGAGAAGCCAGAGATGTCGATTACCTGCTGAAGTTGGGCTTGATGAAGGGGCACATGATCATTGCAGGACAGTTGTTAGAACTGGGCTTTCCCGATAAAGCAGAACCGCACCTGGGTCACCCTGTTGAAGAAATTTATGTCGATATTGCTGAGCAGTTGCCCGAACGCGGTGTATCTGATTTTAGTGAGGGGCTGATTCAGGTGCAGGAGCTAGTACGCTCTAAACCCAATGATCCACAAGTACAATCGGCGTTTGAGGCAGCGAACAAAGCCATTGATGAGGCGATCGCCGTTCTTCCCGCAGAGCAACGCCAATCCCCCGCTTTTGTGTTGCAAGTCATCAACGGTATGTTAGACACAGCAGCGGCTGAATACACAGCTTCGATCAGCGATGGCAAAATTACGGCGGAGATTGAATATCAAGATTCACGCGGGTTTGTCGAATATTCCAAAGACACCCTCTTCAGGTCAATTGAAACCAAACTAACTGAAGAGAATGAGGAAGTCGCTCGAACCCTCAACTCTGAGCTTTCTGGCTTGTTTGCAGCGTGGCCTCAACCTATTCCCCCGACGACTCCTGTAGTGGCAGCAGATGACGTTGCAAATCAGGTCAAACGCTTTGAAACAACCAGCACCCCGGTTATTGAATCTGCTTCAATCCGCTAATCCATATGAATCTGAGTCTGATACTTCCCTCTTTTATCATCACGCTGCGAGAAGGTGTAGAAGCGGCACTTGTCGTGGGCATTGTGCTGGCGTGTTTGCAAAAAGCCAAACGCACTCAACTCAATTCCTGGGTTTATCTGGGGTTAGCGGCAGGGGTTCTAGTTAGTGCTTTGATTGGCTTACTATTTGGCTGGATCATCCGTGCCCTCGGATCTGCCAGTCCTGCTACAGAACCCCTTTTAGAAGCTGGATTTAGTGCGATCGCAATTGTGTTGCTGAGTTGGATGTTGATCTGGATGACTCAGCAAGCCCGCTCAATGCGAATGTTGGTTGAAGGGGAAGTCACTCAGGCATTGAGCAACCATGCTAGTGCAGCTTGGGGTATCTTTAGCCTGATTTTTATCGCGGTTTTGCGTGAAGGGTTTGAAACGATTGTTTTCATTGCTGCCAAGTTTCAGCAGGGAATGCTGCCTGCATTGGGGGCATTTGCTGGATTAGTTACGGCTGCTGTGATTGGTATTGCTTTGTTTAAGTGGGGCGTCAAACTCAATCTGCGATTGTTTTTTCAGGTCATGGGGGTTTTGTTGTTGCTAGTCGTAGCAGGATTGGTCATTACCACGTTAGGACACGCTGATGCAGTCATGGCTATTTTGGCAGGTCGCGATCGCGCCTCTGCGTCTCTCTGTTTCTACTATGAACACTTCACCCGCGTTCACTCTTGTATTTTGGGTCCGCTCGTATGGGATTTCTCAGCCTTCCTGCCCGATGACCAATTCCCTGGATTGATTCTCAGTGCTCTATTTGGTTACACTCAACGGCTCTATCAAGTGCAGGCGATCGCCTATTTTCTTTTTTTAATCACCGTTGGTGGACTGTACTTCCAGAGCCTTTCGGGTCGGCTCCTCCCTCTACGCCTTCAGAAGTAGCCTCGATTCCCAGATGGTTGAGGAATCTGGGAATTTCAAGTACTTTTTGATTGCTTTACCGAGAGGTACAAACCCACATGATGGGAGCACAGTCAGCACCGTAGGCACTGCATGTCTCAACCGCATAGCCTTCTGCAATCGAACGATTGATGCCCCAACCTGACCCATAGGCTCCATTAGAAGCCGTCGCTAAAGCACCACAGGCATTGCGAAACCACAGCAACACTTGACAATCGCTGCTACCCGAATGAGCTTCGCACTCGTTCAATGCTCGTATTTCTGCATCACCTTGCGTTGGGTAGTCGCGGGAGTAGCCGTATCCCCCGGTTGCCTCAGAGTAAGCGATCGCTCCAAACTTATCAGCGGCAAGTGCCTGTGTTGTTGCGACTAACGCGATCGCTGGAAGGCTTGCAATAGCTGCACCAACTCTCCGACTCCATTTTGACTTAAACATATTCTCTTCTTGGTGAAAACTGCTCAAATCTAACAACACCAATAATTTGTTGTCGAGAGAGGTTAACTATTCTTTTTGCAGAAGAGAACATCGCAGCAAGTTGACGTTAACGTTAAAGTCGTGATACAACTATTGATGTGAACAACAAAATGCGTATCGGAGAATTGGCTAAGCTGGCAGGCGTGACCCCTCGCACCATTCGCTATTACGAGAGTTTAGGGCTACTCGGACCCAGCGAACGTGAGGGTAAAGGGTTTCGTTATTATACCGAAACTGAACTGGAGCGTTTAGAAAAGATTCACGCCTTCAAAGAGTTAGGGTTGACGTTGGAAGAAATCGCCGATGTCATGCCCGTCTACTATGCTGACCCGACTCGCGTTCAAGGTAAACGCAAAATTGTGGAGATCCTCAAGGGTCACCTTCAAGATACTGATGAAAAAATTCAGGCATTGATTCAATTTCGTTCTGATTTGCAGAGCAACATCGATCGCATTCAACAGTGGATTGATGCTCAGGCCGAAAGCTAATTCCTTTTAGCTAAAATCTGACGTTTACGTAAAGGTTGTTTCTAGACGATATAAGTTAAGTACGCAATATTCAACCCTGAATCTTTAGAATTCGTGAGTAACGTTGTATTTCCTTTCTGACGTTGACGTAAAGGATATTAAACAATGCATTCTTCTCAAACTGATTTGCATAACCGTGTCGCTTCTGGGGTCCAACAGGAGCGATCGCCTCAATCTTCAGAATCCATGGCTGGCGATCGCTATCAGCGAGGGTGGGCAAAGCTTCAGGAGATTGATGGTGAAGCGGGAGAACGAGTGATTGAAAGTCTCAAGGCGATCGCACCTGATTTAGGACGTTACATTATTGAGTTTGCGTTTGGAGATGTCTACTCGCGCCCAGAACTGGACTTGAAATCTAGGGAAATCGCGACTGTCGCGGCTCTCACGGCAATGGGGACTGCTCAAGCACAACTTAAAGTTCACATCCATGCTGCTCTCAATGTGGGTTGCAGTCGTGCAGAAATTGTTGAGGTGATTTTGCAAATGGCAGTATATGCCGGGTTTCCGGCTGCGCTGAATGGTATTGCCATTGCTCAACAGGTTTTTGCTGAACGGGATCAACCGTCTCGATAAGACTAATTTCCTCAATTGCTACTACAGGTTAAATTCCCAACACCTATGGTATTTCCCCCTCAGCGAAGCGAGGTTGAAAAGAGTTAGATGGATCACCTTCAAGGATGAAATAAACATCTCATAGATTGCTTTTGTTGAAAGGAGATTACGAATGCCAACAGGTTGCTCTTCCAGAACTCACACAAACACTCATGTAATCAAAGAAGAAAATTTTCACAACTTAGTGAGTAGTAACAATGATTCAAAAAAACCGACACCTTTTGATGACGAACAGTATCGTTTGTGGTTATTGGATAAGCGTGAAGACAAAACTTTAGCTGTCCTTCTAGTGGAATTGGAAGAGGTTGAAGAACAAATGGATAACTTACAGCAGTTACGTCTAGATCTGATGGAAGAAATAGTAGCCATCAAACAGCAAGCATCCTACGAAGACTTTTAGAAGAGTCAAAACGATGGTTCGATCATTTTTGATGTATTGCCTCCCTTCATCTTTTCCCCTTCTCTACTCCTTATGCCCCACTCTCCACCCTGGCTCTACAACGAGTTTCAGCACGTTGGGACTGACTTCGAAGATCCCACTCAGGTTGAAACCTACGATCGCAATCAGCGTTCTTCCACTCCTGAAACAGAGCAAGCTTTAATCACTCAATTGGGTATATTTGGAGGTCACACTGTTATCGACTTGGGTTGCGGTACGGGCACATTTGCCATTCAAGCGGCATTAGCTGGTGCTCAAGTCTTTGCGATCGATGTGTCACAGAATATGTTGACTTACGCGCAACGCAAAGCTGAGTCTTCTGGAGCAACAAACATTCAGTTTCATCAGGCAGGTTTTCTCACGTACGAGCACACCGCTGTACCCGTTGACTTCATCGTCAGTAAATTTGCGTTGCATCATCTCCCCGACTTCTGGAAGATGGTCGCGTTTCAGCGAATGGTTACGATGCTCAAGCAGAACGGTACGTTTTATTTGCGAGATGTCGTGTTTTCTTTTGCCCCGTCTGACTATCAAACCCACTTAAATGACTGGATTCAACGGATGGCGAAACCAGTTGCAGAAGGATGGACGATGCAGGATTTTGAAACTCACATTCGTGAGGAATACACTACCTTCGGTTGGATTTTAGAAGGGATGCTGACTCAGGCAGGATTGGCGATCGCCTCCGCTCACTATCCCACCCCAACCTACGCCGAATACATCTCCACCAAGCTTTGAGCGTTTAATCCACGTTTATCACCTTAAATTTAGGAGCAGAAATCATGTCTGACAAATTGAAAGGCAAAGTGGCGATCGTGACTGGAGCCTCGTCTGGTATTGGTGAAGCCACCGCTCTGGCTCTGGCAGCAGAAGGAGCAAGTGTGGCGATCGCCGCCCGTCGAAGCGATCGCTTAGAGACACTCGCAAGCCGCATCACCGAGAAAGGAGGGCAGGTGCTCACCATCACCGCCGATGTAGCTGACGAAGCACAGGTCAACGATATGGTGCAGCAAACCCATGCCAAATTTGGCAGAGTCGATATTCTCGTCAACAACGCTGGGGTTATGTTGTTGGGTCCCATTGAAGGCGCAAACACCGAAGATTGGCGACGCATGATTAACGTGAATGTGTTGGGGTTGATGTATGCCACCCATGCCGTATTGCCTCTGATGAAAGCACAGGGCATCGGACACATCGTCAACATCTCCTCGGTGGCAGGTCGAATTGCGAGTGCCAATACAGGCGTGTACAACGCCACTAAGTGGGCAGTGGGAGCCTTTTCGGAGTCGCTGCGGAAAGAGGTTTACCAGAGCAATATCCGGGTCACGATCATCGAGCCAGGGTTGGTCGCCACGGAACTGCCGCAGCACATCACCAATCCCATGGCAAAGGAAGCTGCACTGGGGTTTTATGGCTCTGTCAAAAATCTGGACAGTGAGGACATTGCAGCCGCGATCGCCTATGCAGTTACGCAGCCACCCCACGTCAATGTGAATGAGATTTTGATTCGCCCTACAGAACAAGAACGCTAACCATTACTCAGGAGAAACCTCATGAAAACACGCAAACTTGGCACTCAAGGACTCATTGTTTCAGAACTAGGACTCGGCTGCATGGGTATGTCCGAGTTCTATAGTGGTCGCGATGAACAGGAAGCAATCGCCACTCTGCACCATGCCCTGGATTTGGGCGTCACCTTTCTCGATACCGCAGATATGTATGGTCCCTTCACCAATGAACGGTTGGTCGGTCAAGCGATTCGCGATCGCCGCGATCAGGTGATACTTGCCACTAAATTTGGCAATGTCCGCTCTGAGGATGGTGGTTGGTTGGGCATCAGTGGCAAACCCGATTATGTGCGGCAAGCCTGCGATGCCTCGCTGCAACGACTGGGGGTAGACGTAATTGACCTGTATTACCAGCATCGGGTTGATCCCACCGTTCCCATCGAAGACACGGTCGGAGCTATGGCAGAACTGGTGCAGCAGGGCAAAGTTCGTTATCTGGGTCTGTCTGAAGCGGCTCCAGCCACAATTCGACGGGCACACGCGGTTCATCCGATCACCGCACTGCAAACCGAATACTCCCTGTGGAGCCGCGATCCCGAAGATGAAGTGCTGCCGACAGTGCGGGAGTTGGGGATTGGCTTTGTGGCGTACAGCCCATTGGGACGAGGCTTTTTGTCGGGAGCCATCACCAAACCTGAAGACCTGGCAGAGGATGACTATCGCCGCAAAGCTCCTCGTTTTCAGGGCGAAAACTTCGCTAAAAACCTGGAACTGGTGGAGCAGGTTAAGGCGATCGCCGCTGAGAAGAACACTACTCCAAGTCAATTAGCTCTGGCGTGGCTACTGGCGCAAGGAGACGACATTGTTCCTATCCCCGGCACCAAACGTCGCACCTATTTAGAAGAAAACGTTGGAGCCGTTGAAATTACTCTAGCTCCAGAGGATTTGGCTCGTATCGAGCGAGTTGCTCCTAAAGGTAGCGCACTGGGCGATCGCTATGCCGACATGAGCACGGTGAATCGTTAGAGAAGGATAAAGAATGAAGGATGAAGGATAAAAAAGCTTCATTTCATCCTTCATCCTTTCCTTCTCACACTTCTCCCAAAATCTAGTTTGCTAGTATATAGACTTTTATCTATGCTCACGGAGTTTTCTATTATATTTTATCAATGAATAAAGAATCATGAGTAGATAGAAATATATCCCTCTTCCGATAGAGACAGTAGTCTGAAAGTAATTACTGTTTCTATGGAGAAAATACCGACTAGCATCTAAATTTTTATGGGCAACGTTAAATTATTTGGTCTTCCTGCCGAACGGGGCAGGTGGTTTTTGATTCCCCTTGGAATTGCGGTTTTGCTTTGCCTGGGTACGGCTTACTCCTGGAGTATTTTTCGGAAGCCGATCGAAACAAGTTTGGAGGTAGGAGCAACTCAGAGTCTACTGCCCTTCACAACGTTGCTGGTGGTCTTTTCGGTCTTGATGCCCGTTACTGGGTACTACATTGAGCGATTTGGTCCACGGCGAATTACAGCGATTGGTGGAGTGATCATGGGCATTGGCTATCTTGCCTCCAGCTTTGCCCATAGCATTCCTGCTCTCGTTCTCACCTATGGGGTAATTGCCGGAATTGGGGTTGGTATCACCTACGGTGTACCGCTAGCGGTAACTGCCAAGTGGTTTCCCGACAAGAAAGGAATTGCCGTAGGTACGACAGTGATTGGCTTTGGGCTTTCTCCCCTGGTCACTGCACCCCTCGCTCGCAATCTGATTGCGGCATATCCGCCCGATGGCTGGAAGGCGACGCTCCTCATTTTTGGAATTGCTTTTACGGCGATCGTTCTGCTGGCTTCAACCACCATGAAATATCCGCCGACAGACTGGCAACCTGGCGGGTGGCAACCTCCAGCAAGAACGCTGGCAGTCACAGGAGACGGCACACCGATGATGCAAACCCGCACTTTTTATGGGCTATGGGTCTGCTTCATCATTGGCACTTTTGTGGGTCTTGCCGCGATCGGGATCGCTAGCCCCGTCGGACAGGAGATTGTCAAGTTAGATGCCGGGATGGCAGCCTGGACGGTTTCACTGTTTGCTGTATTTAACGGCTTGGGCCGTCCCTTTTTTGGATGGGTCGCCGATCGCTTCACCCCCAAGAATGCGGCGATCGCCTGTTACGTGCTGGTGATCATCGCCTCCATCATGATGCTGAGTGCGGGTGAAGGCAGTGTTGCAACCTACCTGACCGCGTTTTGCTTGATTACTTTCTCCTTTGGCGGTTGGTTGGCGATCGCCCCTACTTCAACGCTGATCCTGTTTCGCTCTACGGACTATGCCAAGAACTACGGCATCGTCTTTACCGCTTTTGGTGCAGGTGCGTTGCTGGGGACATTGACGGTGGGACGCATCCGTGATTTGTTCGGCAGCTATACGTCCTTCTTCTACATCACCGGGCTACTGGCGATCGTCGGGATCGTGGTCGCTGTCTTCATGCTGAAGCGCAATCCCACTGTTGCCACCGAGCTTGAACTGGGCAAGTAATGCCCGGTCTTTTTCAAGGGTCATAGGCGTCAGGGGCGATCGCCCCTTTTTTTTGCTTAGGATTGTGGATTTATAGCCGTATCTTAGGGAAGCTCTACCGAGGCTGGCTTAGCCACATGGGGCAACCCCCAACCCAGTTTTTCTCTCAACACATGGAAAAACTCAGGAGAGCGCAAGCGGATAAACCGGGCAACATAGGGCGATCGCTGTACCCTCACGCGATCGTCTGGTAAGACATAACAACCACCATTGCCATCGACCACCATCACCAGACGGTTAGGATTCGCAGGAAAAATCGTCACAGGTTCACTGTCCGCAAAGACCAGTGCCCGTGATGCCAGCGAATGGGGACAGATTGGCACAAGTTGCAACACAGGCACGCCCGGTGTCACTACAGGACCACCCGCTGAGAGGGAATAAGCCGTGGAGCCAGTCGGGGTCGAAATAATCACCCCATCCGCTGCGATATCCACTGGGGCATGTTTGCCAATCTCAATCTCAAAATGGCACATGCTGGTCAACGGCTCCCGATGCAGCACCATTTCGTTGAGACACAACGCCTCCCACAGGACAATGTCATCTCGCAGCAGTTGCACCGTCAACATTGCTCGCTCTTCGATCTCATAGTTGCCCACTAGAAGCGGCTCGATCGCCTGCGACAGTTGATTGAGATAGACTTCGGTTAAAAAGCCCATATGTCCGGTGTTGACCGTTAGCAGCGGAATGCCACAGGGAGCAATTTGGCGGAAAGCTGACAACACGGTACCGTCGCCACCCAGAACGATCGCAAACTGTGTCTCTTCATCAAACCCAGGTGGTACAAGATTGGCGATCGGTGTATGGCAAATGGGGCGATCGGGTTGGGAGTAACCTAGAATCCCACCGATTCCTGTTGCCATAGCCACAGTCCAACCAAGCGAAGTCAGCTTGTCCCTCAATTCCTCAGCAACACGACAAGCAACAGGCTTCAAATCATTAAAGATAATCCCAGCTTTGGGCACACTCAGCGTCCACTACAGTGTCAAACAACTTAAAGGCAATTGCCTCATTGACTAAAGGAGGGGTGAATCAAATCACTCCTCTTTAATAGATTAGAGGCTTCGACCCCAGTTTCAGCAGTTTTAAGCATTGAACTCGACAGTGTGAGCCATGCATTGAATTAAAACTGTTAAAAATCAAAGGCATTCATACCTCTTTGCATGGTAATTGCTCTACACTCCCTTTATCAAGCAGATAGCCCATGAGAGCGGGCGATCGCTGTTAGATTGCTCCAGCAAAAAGAGTTAGAAACCTTCTGTAACCGCCCTTTGAAAGTATGGATCCCCTACTTGTACGATCACAGTCACTTCATTCCATTTGCTTATAGATTAGTTTAAAAAAAGTAAAGAAAATTATTTCAGCTTCACTAATCAATGTATTTTGTTGCTGTTTTCTTCATGTTTTGTTACAACTGTTGAAGATTCGTCCTTACAAGTGACCTCATGTTTGGTGGTTTGACAGGCTCAAAAAGTAGCTCTAGTGACTTCGGCGAGCGTATGCTAAACGCTGTCGCCAGTCAATCAATTCGCCACCTATTCACGCAAAGTGAAACTGTGGATGTCGAAATTCGCTGCAATCCCTCTAGCAAACTGTTGCAGGGCAGTGTTGATAGTTTCAAAATGTGGGGTCGTCATCTCGTCATCCGTCGCGACTTTCTGGTAGAAGAGATGTCGTTTGAAACAGATGCTGTCTCGATTGATCCCGGTTCTATCCTCGGTGGCAATATCCGTCTCAAACAGCCCACTCAAGCTGTTGCCCAGGTCGTTTTGACTGAAGATGCCATCAATCGAGCTTTTACTGCCGAATTGGTGAAAAAGCGTCTGGTCAATGTCGATTTGGAAGCAGTCACCAATTTGTCGGGGGGTGAACCCATCTCCTTCCGGGATGTCAAGGTTGAGTTGCGACCCGATAATCAGATCAAGCTGATGGCAAAAACAGACCTTCCCAATCGGGCTGATGTGCCCCTGAGCTTATCTGCTACGCTCACGGTTGAAAAGCGTCGGCGCATCTCCTTCAAAAATCCCAAATTTGAACCCGATGCCATTCCAGACTCGATGCTCAGTCTGGCTGAAATTTTGAGTATGGCATTTGCTCAAATCCTCGATAATATGGTTGATTTGGATCGGTTTGATCTCGATGGCGTTACGCTTAGGGTCAATCGACTCGAAACTCACGGGAAAAATCTGGTTTTTAGTGGGTATGCTCAGATTGACCATTTTCCGGGCACCCGATAACGGTTTGGTGCATATTCATGTCCATCATCAACTTGTTCATTGCGGGTGGGGTTGTAATGTTTCCCCTCCTGGCACTGTCAATCCTGGCAATGGCTCTCATTCTGGAGCGGATTTTTTTCTGGCTCCAGCTAACGCGACGACAGGATAAGGTTATCCGAGAGGCACTTGCTCTCTATCGGCGCAGTGCGAAGGCGGCATTTCAGTTTCTAGAGCGCAATGCCGATCTCCCGATTCCCCGCATTTTTTTAGCGGCACTGGAGTTAGAACAGGCTGATCCGGAAGAGTTTCGGATTGCTCTAGAGAGTGCTGCTCAAGCTGAATTACCTCTGCTCAAACGCTTTACCATTGTGTTTGATACGGTTACCAGCGTATCCCCTCTCCTGGGGTTGTTAGGAACTATTCTGGGGCTGATTCAATCCTTTGGTTCGCTCCAAATTGGGGATTTAGGGGGCACTCAAGCCACCGGTGTAACAGCGGGGATCAGTGAAGCATTGATTTCTACCGCCGCAGGTTTGATTGTGGCGATTTTCACACTACTGTTTGCCAACATGTTTCGTGGGCTTTATCAACGTCAAGTCGCCCTGATCCAGGAGTATGGTGGACAGATAGAATTGCTCTATCGCCGCCGCTATGAGCAAAGTCGAGGATTTCCACCCTATGCGCCTTCCTGAGGAACCGGACATTCCCCCACAAATTAACATCGTCCCCATGATCGATGTGATCTTTGCGATTCTGACTTTTTTTGTGTTGTCAACCCTGTTTCTAACCCGGTCAGAGGGGCTGCCGGTCAACTTACCTGGGGCAGTGAGTGCTGAAAGTCAGGCACAAACGCAGATTGTTGTAACCATCGATCGCGACGGCAATGTGTCACTCAATCGTCAACCGATCTCATTGGAGGCGTTAAACGCTCAGGTACAGCCACTCATTCAAGCCAACACAAACTCGATCGTGGTGATTAATGCTGATACCGACGTCAGTCATGGTCAGGTGGTCGCTGTGATGGATCAACTGCGCCAGATTCAGGGTATTCGGATGGCGATCGCCACTCAACGACCTTAGTACAACTCGTCGTAAATAGGGGTGGGAATTCGGGGTGCAGGGGTGGAACCCCTGGCTGGGGGCGCAGCCCCACATACCCTTGTCTCAACTGCCTCGACAGTTGCTATAGCTCTCTTCTTCTTTTTTCACTACTTCATCCTTTAACGACTAAAATGAGCCTGAGTCATTTGGACTCATGTGGGATAGTGTGAGGAGTGTTGGCATGAGTTTAGGTCAATTGGGGTTGACTCCAGTTTTGGGGGTCATTGGCGTGCTGCTGTCAGCTACGATCGCCACCGCTGATTCTTCCACACCTGCCCCACCGGAGGAGGTTGATTTATCCATAGTTGGCTCATCTGTCACAGATAATCAATCCCCGCTCCTCTCCCCCCAACCTTGGGAACCAGACACCATCGCTCAATCTCCGTCCGTTGCTCAACTCTCAGATGTGCAGCCAACTGACTGGGCATATGAGGCATTGCGATCGCTGGTGGAACGCTATGGCTGCGTTAGTGGTTATGCAGATGGCACCTATCGAGGGGGGCGATCGCTCACCCGGTATGAGTTTGCAGCGGCGTTAAACACCTGTCTCGATCGCGTGAATGAGTTGGTCAATGAGAGCTTAGCTGAGCCTTCTCTGGCAGAAGACCTGACAACGCTGCGACGGTTGCAGGAGGATTTTGCGGAGGAGTTGGCGACGGTGCGGAGTCGCATGGAGGACTTAGAAAATCGGACGGCTGAGCTAGAGTCAAATCAGTTTTCTACAACAACTCGCCTGAGTGGGCAAACTATCTTGGCGTTTAATGGTGGGTTGCAGGGAGGTGTTGATGATCCGAGCCTCGTCCTGTTGAGTCGAGTCCGGCTTAATCTAGTCACGAGTTTTGCAGGCACCGATCAATTGTTAACTCAGTTGGAAACGGGCACAGGTGGGGCAAATAACGATGCTGCTGCCTACCTGTTGCGTGATGAAGGGGAGTTTCGGGATGATCTGGTGGAGGCAGGGAATGAACTTACCGATCAAGCCCTCAACCAGCGTGGTTCTAGTCTGAATGACTTTCCCCAACTGCGACTCAATAATCAAAACAGCATCGAGGGGATTCGCGATACCCTGGCTACTAATTTACGGGACATTGCTTTAGCCGCAGGGGTGTCACCCCTGGAGGCTCAGGAAATTTTTGAGACGGCTGTGGAAGCGGTTGAGACGGCTCAGGGGATTAGCGGATTTTTGCAAACGAACAGCGCACTTGAATATTCGGATGCAGATAGCCAAGTACGCTTGAATCGATTAAGTTATGATTTTGCGCCCAATCCAAACCTGACATTTGCTGTTTTTGCTCAGGGTTATGCCTCCGACTATGTCGATCGCAACCGTTACGCTAATGACAGTGGAGATAATTTTTCAACCTATGGCTTTGTCAACAATCAATTGCTGTTAGCCAATGACCCACCAGGGGCGGGCGCAGCCTTGCGCTGGAATCCCCTTGACTTTCTGACGCTACGAGCGGTGTACCGAGCTGAACAAGCTGCCATTGCCACCGTGACTCCTAATGACGGCAATCAGCGCGGTTTGTTTGGCGATCCCTACCTGGGAGTGGTCGAATTAGAGTTTGCAATTTTGGATGATCTGGCGATCGCCCTGCAATATAGCGGCGGTGCTCAGGGAGATGTGGCTTACGATGCGGTGGGAGCTAACCTCCAACTCACCCTAGGACAGTTGGGTGTATTCGGTCGCTTTGGGTACGCCTACAACTTTCCCGGTGGCATTGAACCGTCGGCATGGTCGCTAGGGGTGACGATGTCAGATTTGTTTATTCCAGGAGCAGTGGGCGGGTTTGCGATCGGGCAACCCCTGGTGTTTGAAGAGGATGTAATCAACTTCTTTAACAGCACACAGACCAACTATGAGTTGTTTTACAAACTGCCCATCAACGACAACATCAGCGTTACTCCCATGCTGCAACTGATTACCGATCCCGGCAATCGAGGGGATGACGCAATTTTCACAGGAACGCTGAGAACAGTCTTCAACTTTTAACCATCATCGCTTAGTCCTGCTTTCACAGATAGGGTTTGGAAATAAAACCAGGGGAGTGTGGGGGGCTGCGCCCCCAGTCAGGGGTTTCACCCCTGCACCCCAAATTCCCACCCTTATGTACGACGAGTTGTACTTAGAGTCTCAGTCTCATCTACAAACCCATCGTTTGTATCGGCGATATGGAACCAGTCGTAATTTTTTCCGTACCGTTGCCCTACGAGTATAAAAAAGCATCCGTATTTATTTTGATTTAAAAAAATACCTGATTGAAATTGGATAGATATACGGTTTTTCGACCCCTATGTCTATCCTCTATTCTCAAGTTGTTCAGAGCTCTATGTGTCAAAACGAACCTGAGTTCAACTCGTTGTCATCTCCCTCTCAAGCAATCTTCAGTCATTTATGTCGTTTAATTGTCTAGTTCGTGCTACTTGCAGTGCGTTACTGCTAACCAGTGTATGGGTTCCCGTTATTGTTGTGCCTGCTGCGTCTGCCAACGAAATCACGATCGCTCAGGCACAGTCTCAAAATCGTCTGCGGGTTGCAGTTCTAGATTTTGACTTTGCCGCAACAACTTCGGTGCTCAATGCGTTTGGAGGGTTTGGTCCCAGTGATGGCATCAGCGATCGCTTGACTAATCAATTGACTCGCCAGGGAGCCTACGTGATGATCGAGCGTAGCCGGATCAACGCCATCTTAGCTGAACAGGGTCTTGCTGCTGCGGGTCTTGTGGATGCGAATACAGCGGCTCAGATTGGGCGTATGTTGGGAGCAGACATTGTTATTTTGGGATCGGTAACTCGCTTCAACGTCGAGGAGGGGCGATCGGGAGTCGGTATTTTGGGTATTGGCAGTAGCAACCGTCGTGTTACGGCTGAGGTTCAACTGACTGCCCGCATGGTCAACACGACCACTGGTGAAATTCTGGCGGTTGCAGAGGGGGCAGGGGATGACACGCAACGCAACAGTGGATTTTCGTTGGGTGGGTTGGTACGAGTTGGGTCGAGTACAAGTAATGTTGATGAACTTTTAAGCAATGCCGCTGATACTGCGGTCGAGCAGTTAGCCAGCAACTTTCAGGTTGAAGCCACTCGGTTAGCTGCACTGCCTCCCGCTTTGCCCAATATCGAGGCACGGGTGGCAGATGTCGCTGGCAGGGAAGTAGTGATCAATCGCGGGAGCCAGGATGGATTCCGAGTTGGGATGACCATTTCTATTGAGCGGGTTACTCGTCAAGTCACCGATCCCGAAACAGGTGAAGTCCTACGAACACTGAGTAGCCCTGTGGGAGAAATTGAACTAACCGATGTGGATGATCGGTCAAGTATGGGACGAGTGACAACGGGTACAGGCTTTCGAGTGGGCGATCGCGCGATCGCTGTTCGATAAAATCGCTGTTCGCTGAAACAGTTGGGGAATAGTTAGATCGGGGTGTAGAGGTAAGATCTCTGCGCCCCATTTTTCGTTTAACCATTAGATCCTGCAATCCAAAATCCGAAATGGTATGAGATGCACTAGGGTAAGAAAGGGTTGAGTTGATCTGCTTTTTTGCTCCATGAGCCTTTATCCGAAACATGACAGCCGTCTGACTCCCTGGTTTTGGGTCAGCATAGCCGTATTATTTCTGGTGGCGATCGCCCTGCGGTTTTGGGGGTTAAGCCGCTTTAACACATTGGTGTTTGATGAAGTCTATTACGCCAAATTTGCAACCGCATTTTTGCAAAATCGGCAGGAGTTTGGTGGGCATCCACCTCTGACGAATTACATCATCGCCGTTGGAATCGCGATCGCTCAACGGTTTGGTTGGGGTAATCCCGCCGACAGCAACGACCTGGCAGGCATGATGCTGACGACGTTTAGCTATCGCTGGGTAAATGCCTTGACGGGAGCGTTTATTCCTCTGGTGATTGCGGCGATCGCCTATCAAATTACCCATCGCCGCAGTTATGCCCTGATTGCCGGACTCTTCGCCACACTGGAAGGGATGATCCTGGTGGAGTCTCGCTATGCCCTCAACAACGTGTATCTCATTCTATTTGGGCTGTTGGGGCATCTATTTGTGTTAATGGCAGTTAATCACAAAGTACGACAGCACACCTCAGAGGAATCAAACTTGCCCTGGTTTCTCGTTTATCTTGTACTGGCAGGTGTTGGTTTTGGAGCATCCGCTGGGATCAAGTGGAATGGGTTGGGCTTTTTGTTGAGTGCCTATTTGATCTGGGGTATCGCCTGGATCTTGCATTGGCTACGACGGGGGCGATCGCTATCTGGGGCACGCAGCACCAATCCTCTAGAGAAGCTGACTCAACTCCATATCGGGCATGTTTTGTTTGGGTTGGCTCTCGTTCCTGCTGTCACCTACTACATTAGTTGGATTCCCTACATTCAAATTGACCCCAGTACGAGTTTTTGGGAATGGCAACATCAGGTGATCGACTATCACTCACGGGTCGGGGGCATGGATGCTCATCCCTACTGCTCTCCCTGGTATAGCTGGCTGTATATGGTGCGTCCGGTTGCCTACTTCTATCAGACGACTCGCAGCATGAACGACCCCATTCCGGTAGGCGAAACGGTGATTCCACAGGAGCAGGCAGCAGTTGTTTATGACGTACATGCGCTGGGCAACCCGTTCTTGTGGTGGTTTTCCAGTACGGCGATTTTATTGATGGTTGGAGCTGTTTTGCAACAGACCTGGACGTGGGCAACGGTTGTGGCTAGACAAAATGCAAAGGGCATCACGGTAGATACAACTACCTGGCTGATGTTGTATCTCGTGTTAGGTTGGGCGGCTAACCTGTTGCCGTGGATGAAAGTCAGCCGTTGTACCTTTATCTATCACTACATGGGATCGTCCATGTTTGCGCTGTTAGCGATCGCTTTATTGTGCGATCGGTGGTTACACAGCCCGGAGCGATGGAAACAGGGCACCAGCATTACGATCATTTTTCTAGTGATCGCCGCATTTCTATTCTGGTTGCCCCTCTATTTGGGATTGCCCCTCTCCCCAGCAGAGTTTCGACTGCGGCAGTGGTTCCCTTCCTGGGTTTAAGCATCCCTTCTGACAAAAACCGCTCGATATACGGGTTCCCCCCGTGACAGCACAGATTGTTCTCGCTCGGTCGCTATGGGTAAGGGGTTCGTATCCAGCCAAGCTGCTGTGCCCTGTTTGACAAAGGCGGGGTGCTCTTGAAAGCGATCGCCCATTTCCACGGCTACCTCCTGGACATCGGATTGCAGGAACACCGTTCCCCCTGGGATGAGATACTGCGCCAGGCAGTTCACCATTTCAGGCTTCACAACCCGCCGCTTTTGATGTCGCTTCTTAAACCACGGGTCGGGAAATTGAATCGAGACGTACTGTAATTGCCTCAATTGCAATGATTCGAGAAGTGGGGATAGAGAATTGGTTACATTACAAAAAATGTAGTGCAGATTCGTTAACCCCACCTCATCACGCCACTGGTTTGCCTGGTCTACCAATGGCTCCCGGATCTCTAACCCTAAAAAATTCCATTCAGGCTGTTGCTGTGCCATCTCCAGCAAAAACACCCCCCGTCCACAGCCAATGTCAAGATGTAGGGGTTGAGTCGGATTGGCATAGATTTTCTCCCAATCTGGAGGGGTGACAGGCTGTTGATACTTCCGACTTAACGGGTTGACATGCTGACGGACACGGACGATTGCCAAGAGAACTTTCCCCAATCAAACAAGGAACCTATAACAATATAGAAGGTACACTCACTTGACGCACCTATGCGCTTGGATTTTCGCTTTGCCATCATCAGTGATCCTCACATTGCGTTGCCTCACACCATTTGGGATCATCCCACACGGTTTCATTTAGTAGAAGTCAGCATTCCGGCTCTGGAACAGGTGTTGAGCCAACTGGAATTGCTGGATCTGGACTTTTTGCTATTGCCGGGGGATCTAACGCAACATGGCGAACCAGACAACCACGCATGGCTAGCCGATCGCTTAGCCCAACTGCCTTATCCCGTCTATGTTGTGCCGGGAAATCACGATGTGGTCGAGCGTCAAGCCAGCCATCGCTCGATTGGGGTTGCTGAGTTTCCGGGCTATTACGAAAAGATGGGCTATGACAATGCACAGCAGATCTATTACAGCCATGAGATTGTACCGGGAGTGCGGTTGATTGGGTTGAACTCCAACGATTTTGATGGCGAGGGTAAACAATTGGGGATGGGACATCTCGACACTGAGCAATTGATCTGGTTGGAGCAGACCTTAGCCACTGCCCAGGAAGAATTGATTTTAGTGATGATTCATCACAACGTGCTGGAACATTTGCCCGGACAGTCCAAACACGGCATGGGTAAACGTTACATGCTGAGCAATGCTAACAAACTGTTGCAGCTATTACGAGCGGCAAAGGTGCCTCTAATTTTCACAGGGCATTTGCATGTGCAGGATATCGCCCACGCTGACGGCATCTATGAAATCACCACTGGTTCTCTAGTGAGCTATCCCCATCCCTATCGGGTCTTACATTTTTATCAAGACGATCACGGTCAGCGATGGCTCAAGGTCGAGTCCGATCGCGTCGTAGCAGTCCCAGATTTTCCCGATCTGCAACAACTCTCACGGGAATGGATGGGCGATCGCTCCTTTCACTTCATGTTCAAACTGTTGAGCCAACCTCCACTCAACCTATCGATCGCTGAGGCAGAGGCTCTAGCACCCGCTCTGCGCTACTTCTGGGCAGAGATCGCTAACGGGGATGCGTTGTTTGATTTTGCTCACTTCCCTGACTCAGTTCGTCGCTATTTGAAGACATTTAGTGCGATCGACATGGCAGGAAATCCTCGGCAAATCGATAATCAAGCCTTACTGAATATCTCCTAGTGGGTCATTTGCCTCGAACATAGCCATTTCCAGTGGCTGAAAAGCTTGCTGTGTAGGAATTTAAGTTTCCGTACTTGTACCAAATGACCCACTAGTAGTCCACCAAAGGAACTTTGCCTAGTTTAGCGGGTACTGATAAACTGACTCAAAGACTGGAGGGTGTATGAGCCAGAAGAAATATATCGTAAACTT